>JBKJOH010000123.1:0-14222 GCA_046593295.1 Polaromonas sp.
GTCAGCTGCACCGCGCTAAGACCCTGGTACATCACGAACAGGCCCGGCAGCAGCAGCGCCAGCACGGTCTTGCTGGCAAAGTAGACGGCCGGCCACGATGCCTCGCGCAGGCCCGCCTGCATGAAGCGCACGCGCAGGGTCGACTCTTCCCAGCCCGACTTGGTCGCCGAAAGCCGGGCCATGGGGCCGACTATTCTGACCACCTTGGCCTGCCACTCGCTGCCAGCGGTGAGGCTCTTTTCCCCGCTTCCCTCATGGCTGACCAACTGGTCCAGTCGCTGTTTGACGGCCTCGCCCCGGTTGAACCAGAACGCCGCGCCTAGCGCCAGTCCCGTGACCGCAAAAAAGACCAGAACCAAAATAAGCATTTGCATGTTCATGGAGACTCCCTCAGACCCGGATGTCGATAATCCGCGACATTGCAAAGACGCCGATGGCCATCAGTACCATCGCGCCGATCACCATTCTGATGCCCACCGGATCGGTGAACAGCACCGACAGATATTGCGGATTCATGATCTGGATCGCGCCCGCCACGCAAAACGGCAGCGCCGTGAGAATCCAGGCTGACAGCTTGCCCTCGGCTGCCAGCACCCGCACCTTGGCAAAGAGCTTGAAGCGCTCGCGCACCAGCTCCGACAGTTTGCCCAGCAACTCGGCCAAATTGCCACCGGTTTCGCGCTGGATGATCACGGCCATCACAAAATAGCGCACATCCGGGCTCGGGATGCGGACCGCCAGATTGTTGAGCGCGCTGTCGATGTTGATGCCAAAGCCGATCTCGTCGGAAGTGATCTTGAACTCGCCCGCGATCGGTTCCTGCGCCTCCGCGCCCACCATGGCCAGCGCCGACGGAAATGCGTGGCCGGCGCGCAGCGCCCGGGAAATCAGGTCCATGACATCAGGCAACTGGGCTTCGAACAGGTGCAGCCGCTTGTTGCGCTTCCAGCCCAGCCGCCAGATCGGAAACAGCGCCAGGCCCGCAGCCACCCCCGCCGTCACGAACCAGGGCCAGCGCAACAGCAATCCCGCCAGCAGCCCGCCCAGCATCAGGAAGACGCACACCATCAGCAGGGTCGACACGGTGCCGGTCACGCCTGCCTGCTGCAGCAGCCGGTCCACCCGGTGCATGCGTGGCAGCCGCAGCAGCAGGCGCTGTAGGGCCGGGCTGTTGCTCAGCACCCTTTCCTTGTACAACTGGGCCTCGCCCTGCGCCTGGCCGCCAGCGGAAATCACGCGCAACCGCTGCTCCACCCGGCGGACCTCCGGACTCTTGGTGTCATTCCAGTAAACATAGACTCCTTCGAGCAGCAGCACCACCGCCACGAAGCCGAGAATAACGAAGAGTGAAAAACTGAGGTCCATGATGTCACTCGTAAATAAGAGATGGATCGAAGGTCTCTTCCGGCAGGTCGAGGCCATAGGCCTTGAGCCGGTCCATGAACTTCGGCCGCACGCCCGTGGCTTTGAAGTGCCCCTTCACCGTACCGTCCTGCGCAATGCCGGTCTGGGTAAAGCGATAGATCTCCTGCATGGAGATGATGTCGCCCTCCATGCCGGTGATTTCCTGTAGGCTGATCAGCTTGCGGCGCCCGTCATTGAGGCGGACAATCTGGATCACCGCCATGACAGCCGAGCTGATCTGCTGGCGCATCGCAGCCTGCGGCATGGTGACTCCCCCATAACCGGCCATGTTTTCCATCCGCGTGAGCGCATCCCGTGTCGAGTTGGCGTGCACCGTGGCCATCGAACCTTCGTGGCCCGTGTTCATGGCCTGCAGCATGTCCAGCACCTCGGCGCCACGCACCTCGCCCAGGATGATGCGGTCTGGCCGCATGCGCAGGCTGTTGCGCACCAGCGCCCGCTGGCTCACCTCGCCCTTGCCCTCAATATTGGGGGGTCGGGTTTCCAGGCGCACCACATGCGGCTGCTGCAGTTGCAGCTCGGCCGCATCTTCAATCGTCACAATGCGCTCGCTGTGCGGGATCGAGGCCGACAACACGTTCAGCAGTGTCGTCTTGCCGGTGCCGGTGCCGCCTGAAATCAGCAGGTTCATCTTGGCGCGGACCATGGCCGCGATCAGCTGCCCCAGTACCGGCGTGAGCGAGCGCTTTTCGATCAGGTCGTCCATGGTCAGCGGTACCACGGCAAAGCGGCGTATCGACAGCAGCGGGCCGTCCAGGGCCAGCGGCGGAATGATGGCATTGACGCGCGAGCCATCGGGCAGCCGTGCGTCCACCATCGGGCTGGACTCATCTATCCGCCGGCCGACCCGCGACACGATCTTGTCGATGATCTTCATCAGGTGCTCGCTGTCGGAGAAGACGACTTCGGTCTTCTCCAGCTTGCCGCGACGCTCCACGTATACCTGACGCGGGCCGTTGACCAGAATGTCAGACACCGTGGGGTCGGCCAGCAGCGGCTCCAGCGGCCCCAGGCCCATCACCTCGTCCAGCACGTCCTGTATCAGCCGTATGCGCTCCTGGCCATTCAGCGCGGCCCTGGACTCCTGTAGCAGTTTTTCGACCAGCAGGCCCAGCTCCTCGCGTAGCCGCTCGGGCTTCATCGAACCCATCACATCCAGATCAATCCGGCCCAACAACTGGTTGTGCAAACTGTCCTTGAGGGCGTGGTATTCCGAATGTGGGTCTGCGGTATTGGGGCGCCCCGCGCCCGACTCCGGCAGGCGTGACGGCATCCGGAGTTCCTGTGACTGTGCTCTGAGATTCATGATGAGTCTTTCTTTAATCGAGTCAGGTTTGGATAGCGGCATCAGCTTCATGGGCCGCCAGTTAGCTTGGCGAACCAGCTTAGACCAGGCGTGACGGCCACCGGCGACAGATCCTGCGTCCATTCCTGCAGAGCGCGCGAAACAGCATCGCGCGGAAACAGCATCAGCAAGGGAACCCCCTGGTTGATCGACGCGATGACTGCTTCGTAGCTGCCCGGCACGGTGCGCGCCACCTTGATTTTGGTGGCCCGCTCAACCTGATCGAGCCGGATGGCGCCGTTCTTTTCATAACGGTTCACCATCACGTTCAACTTGTCCGGCGCATAGCCCAGGCCCTGGAACACGGTGGCAATACGCTTGACGTTCTGAATGGCCGGCAGCGACAGTTGCATGACCAGGTAAATGCGCTCGGCCATGTCCAGCGCCTTGACGCTGGTCGAGTCCAGCGTGCGGCCCACATCCAGGATGACAAAGTCATATTCGCTGCGCGCCAGCGTGATGATGTTCTGCAGTGTTTCCGGCGTCAGCTCTTCGTTCGGGTAGGGGAGCTCCGGCGCGGCCAGTACGTGCAGGTTCTCACGCGCCTTGAGCACACTGGACTCCAGCAATGACGCATCAAGCCGACTGCTTTGCCGGGCGAGGTCCACGATGCTGGAGACCGGCTTGCGGTCCGTGACGAAGGCGGCCATATCGCCAAAATGCAGGTTCAGGTCTACCAGCAGCACCTTCTTGCCTGCCGCAGCCAGCGTGTAGCCCAGGTTGCTGGCCAGAAACGTGCAGCCCGATCCCCCCTTGGCCGGCAGAAAAGCCAACAGCTCGCCCGGGTTGTCCATGAAGCGCGAGCTGAGGGACTGGCTCGCCTGCAGGTAGGCCACGGCGCGCTGAACCGTTGCCTTGCTCATGGGGGCCGACAGCACGTCGCGCACCCCGGCGCGCATGGCGCGCTTGAGCAGATCAATCGAAGCATCTAGGCTGACCAGCAGCACCAGCACGCCGGGCGCCCGCAGGGTGGCCGCTTCGATCTGCTCAAACGCATGCTCATCCGCCACGGGAAAGTCCAGCAGCACCACCTCAGGCCTGTCCTTCTGCATCACGGACAGCAGCCCTCTGGCGTCGCCCACATGGGCGTTGATCTCAACACCAGGCAGCGTCGCCAGCGTGGCGAGCAGCGCTTCGCGCTGTGGCGCGCTGGAGCAGATCAGCGAGGCTTTGAGGGTCATAAAAATCTCAACAATCAGGTATTCGGCGTAAAGCCGAGACTTTCGGCCGGCATGCGAACCGTCGACAAGGGTATTCTCAGACCGGTTAAATCAGTGCTGTTCGGACCACTTTGTGAAAACAGGCTGATCATGGGCACAAATGGAATCGATTGAGTCGGATCAGTCGCATCACACGTACTTCCACTGCTCACACAGACTTCGACAAAGCGGATGCATTCGTTGACACGCAAGGCATCTAGGCAGGCCGCAATATTGTCGCCGGGGCTTAATGGCATCGGGCTTGCCACACCTCCTGCGGCATTCAGATAGCGAATATTCACGCTAGCATTGGTAATGTTGGAAGCTGCAGGCAAAGCGCCGGGAGTGTTACGAAACACGGCCGATTGCCTGATTGACGCAATGGCCGTTGCGTTAGTGAAATCAGTGACCACAGCCTGGCGTGCCGCATTGCGGGTGACTTCCTGTACCGTGTTCCACAAGTACAGCAAGCGCCCGAACTCCATCGCACCAAACATCAGCAGAAAGAAAGGTATGGCCACCAGCGCGAATTCAACCGCGGCAGCCCCGCGCTGGGCCGTTTTTGGCTTGATTAAAGCAGGCTGTGAGGATGTCATTTTGGCCCTCAATTCATGTAGCGCATCGTGGTACGCGGTGCCAATGGGACGGAGCCATAATTGATGATGCCACCCGTACCGATAAAAGGAAACCATTCACCCAAGGTCACGTTAAAGCTGGTAATGCTGACCCGGACATTGGCAGGTGTTGCTCCATCGGCGCAGCCAATCACGCCGAATGTGTTATTCAGGCACTCCACCAGCACATTGCCCGTCGCCAACTGCGGGCTGATGTTGGCAGCGTTGGCGCTGTTTAGAGTGATATTGCGTGCCGCAACAACTCCGGCGCTGCTGATGCTTGCAATCGGCCAGGTGGAGAGCAGACGCGCACCGTCACGTGTAGATTTGGTCAGCGCATCGGCATACCAGAAGGTACGGCCAAAGCCGATTGTCCCCGCAACAATGAGCAGCAACAACACCATCACGAACGCCAGTTCGACCGCTACCGCGCCGACTTGCGACGATCGCTTGATCGGGCTCACTGCCTGTCTTTTTATGATCGTGGTCATCTGTATAACCTGATTTCGTGAGGCGGGATAGGATCAATCAAGCCGTCAAATTCTGCGTGAATTGATTTTGGATTAACCGCTTTTCTTTGCATGAAGAACTTCCCAATACCAACGATGGGTATTGTCGAGCTGCAGTTATTGCCGCTAGCAAGGGGACAATTCACTATCGCGAGGTTCAGAACTCGACGGTCTCGCAGACCGGGGGGGGAGCTTGGCGCTCTGAAATATGGGCTTCCGCTCTGAGTGTTGTAGGGCGCCGCTAACGTACCGGTTGGGAAGGGCGGAATGGAGGGGCTGAGGGGATACCCTGTAGGCGTAGTTGTGTCGGCAGTGCTACCAGCGTACAAGCTCGGCCAGTCGGCCAGTGTGAAAGGCGTACCGGCGGTGGCGTTGGGCGAAACGCCCACCGCCTGTACGGCGCGGCTGTAGGACCACAGCGTGCCGTATTGGGCGGCCGTTGGCGAGGGAACGGGAAGGTTGTTTGAACCAATGCTGATCGACTGTTGCGACGGCAAAGTGTTTGCGCCGGGTTGCGTCCAGTTGCGCGGATCGGCGGCCTGCGCTATAAGAGGGACCGTGTACTCTCTTCTATTGGTATCCTGCGGAGCACAAGCGTCCGGCTCGAATCGCGAATTAAGCGCATCCCGGACAGGCCCCCACGAGAACCCAGTGCTGCCGAAAGCATTGGTGGGCACTGTGACGATAACAGCGGAGGTGCCGGTGCAAACGAAGTCCCTGGCGAAGGTTGCATTTGAGTTGTTGTTATTGCATGGCGGCCCCGGATACACATCAACCGGATTGAGCAGAAAGGGCGTGCTGTTTGGTCCTATTTTTCCCAGGTTCATTAGGTCATACGCTACACCACGCCGATAGCCGAACTCGGTCAGCTCATCAGGTAGCGCGGGTGGACCGGGGTGAGTCAGGCGGCCGCCTTTTTTCAGGTCGATCGCACATACACCAATCGGGGTGATTGGCACGACAAAATATCCCGCCACTGCACGCCCATAAGTGCTGGTAGACGCTGTGCCGGTACCAGCGGCAGTGGTTGGCACAACTGCAAAAAACGTAGTGAGCGCACCCGATGGAATGTCCACTTTAAGGAAGGTCTTGCCGGCAGCTTGCGCATTCGTCGTCACGCTACTGGCCGACACCATGCAACTGTCGTCTGGGCAACTTCCCACGCTTAGGTTGGCGATTGTGATGGTCACCGGGGTCGAAAACTTGAAGTTGTTTTGCGCCGCCATCGCGATCGCGTGAGAAACAGCACTATCAACACCAGCTTTGGTCTGGTTCAATTGCTTTGCTCCCGCCAGCGCCGCCGCATCCGCAGCATTCTGCAACTCGGTACGCACTACGTAAGTACGCCCCAAGTCGATCGCCAGCGCCATGAAACCGAAGAGCACGAAGATCGACAGGCCGAACATGATGGCCACCGCGCCGCGCTGGCGCAGGTCGCGTGTGTATGCCGGGGGTGTGGATGTCTTCATGTGCTCACTCCTGATCACGTGCCGCGCTCTCAATTGCCCGTAGACGAGCCGCCGATGTTGATGACCTCAAACGTCTTCGGCGGCGTCTTGAAGGATTCCTGGTAGCGCTCCTGCGCGGCGGCACCGGCTTTGCCGTCGATGCCGAGCACCAAGTTATCAACCTCTTTGCGGTTGGCCGAGGCGTTGGGGTAGAGCGTCTGGTCCGCGCGGGCCTGGCGCACCGCCTTGCCGAAACTGGCGTCAAGCACCGGGGTGGTGCTGACGCAGGCCGTCAGCAGGGCCGCGCAGGCGGCGGCCGTCAGAGCACCGGCAAAACGGGCGGAAAAAAGTGTGTGGGACATGATGAAACTCCTTATTTGACTTGCATGCCACCGGTGGCCTTGGCCGGGGCGGGGTTGGCCGGCACAGGGTTGGCCGGAGCTAGGCGCTGGTCGGCCGGAACGTCTTCGTGGCCCGAGCCTTCGAGCTTATTGCCGAAATAGAACTCGCTGCGGCTCGGCGGCGTGAAGCCGTCGGTCGGCAGGATGTAGTTCGGGTCCAGCGGCTTGATCAGGCGCGGCGTGATGACGAAGATCAATTCGGTGCGGTCGCTCTGGAATTCGCTGCTGCGAAACAGTGCGCCCACGACCGGGACTTCACCGAGGCCAGGCACCCTGTTCACGGCCTCCTTGACGTTGTTCTTGATCAGGCCGGCAATGGCCAAGCTTTGCCCGTCCATCAACTGCACCGAGGTCTGTGCGCGCCGGACCGTGAAGCTCGGCAGAACGGCCGTCTGGCCCCCCACCGTGGTGAACGGCGAGCCGGTCTGTGAAAGTTCGGACACCTCGGGCGTCACCTTGAGGTGAATGCGGCCGCCCTCCAGCACCGTGGGCGTGAACTTGACGCCGACGCCGAATTCTTTTTCTTCCAGCGTGATCGTGGTGCCACCCGTGGCGCTGTTGGTGCGCCCCACCGGAATGAAAACTTTGCCGCCCGCCAGAAAGCTGGCCTCCTGGCCGCTGATAGCCACCAGGTTGGGCTCGGCGAGGATCTTGATCAGGCCATCGTCCTTCTGGGCATCGATGGAGAGGCCGTTACCGTTATTCTTCAGAGCACTCAGCAGACCGGCGCCGCCGGTCAGCAGATTGGAGCCTATGCCGAACAACCAGTTGCCGTTGCGGCGCGTCGTCAGAAAATTGGCACCCAGCTTGTCTATCAGCGTCTTGGACACCTCGGCCACCGTCACCTCCAGCATGACCTGCTGGGCTTCGGCAATCTGTAGCAGGTTCACCACCTTGGAGCCAGCCGCACTGGCTGCCGCCGCACCGCCCGCGCCGCTCACCTGCATCTTGGTGCCGGCCTCCACCTTGGCATCGCCGGCGACGATGGGCAGCACCAGGCTTTTGTTCACGTCGCGCACAAAAGCGTTGGCAATGTCTTCCGCCGCCTTGGCCTTGACGGCGCTGGAAACGACGCCGGTCAGGATGACCGAATCGGCCGCCGGGCGCACCTTGATGCCTTTTTCCGCAGGCAACAGCTCGAGAATCTTGGCTTCCATGCGCGCATGGTCGATGTTCACGTTCACGTCAATGGCCGTGGGGCCGGCCCCCTTGCGCCAGACGATGAGGTTGGTCGAGCCATAGGTCTTGCCCAGCAAGTACAGCTCGGTGGGACTAATGAGAGTGACATCAGCCACGTTCGGGTTGCCCAACGAAAGGCGGGTGACAGCCGAGGGCATGCGCAGCAGCGTGGACTTGCCAATGGTTAGGTTCAGCGACGGCCCGACGGTGGACAAATCGGTGCTGACATCGGCCGCCGCAGGTGCCGCGGCCTTGGCGGTGGTGACGCCCTTCGGCGTGGTGACGCCCTTGGTAACGGCGGGCGTTTGCGCTTGAGCAGTTGCCGCGCCCAGCATGGCGGCCAACGCCACGCAGAGGGAAGCAGATAAGGGGTTGAGAACAGGGTTTTTCATGGTCGCTTCCTTAAAATTCAGCCGTTGATTTTTGGGTACCGCGTATCACTTCCACACGGGCGCCGGACACCTCGGCCGGTGCAACTGGTTTGGCTGTAGTGGGCTTGGGCGCGGCGCGCCGCACCGGTGCCGCCACCTTGACCGGGGCTGGGGCAGCGACCACGACCGGGGCTGACGCCTCCTTCGCAAACAGGTCCTGCCGGCGCACGCCGACCGTGGCGGCGTCCTTGGTGTCCACCTGGTTGCGCAGAATCAGCGACAGCGTGCCGATGTTGCGTGCCAGGTCGATCTTCTCGGCCTGCTCGGGCGTGACCTCCAGCGTCACGGCGTTGACCACCTTGGGCTTGCTTTCGTCGGGCCGCTGGGCCTCCTGCGCAATGGCCAGCACCATGATGCGCTCCAGCACCAGGCGCGACATCGGGGTGTCGTTGTCGTCCTTGATGTTGACCAGCAGGTCCACATAGCTGCCGGGCTCCAGGAAGCCGGCCACACCCACCACCTCATTGACCTTGACGGTGATGGCGCGATGCCCTTCCTTGATGATCGAATCGAGCCCGGCCTTGGTGCCTTCGGGCGCGAGCTTGGGCGCCAGCACCGGCTCGCCCTTGAAGATGCTGCTGCGCACCACGCGGCCCTCGATCTTCTTGGGGTCGTTAAAGGCCCCAGCCGGCAGCGCGCCAGACGGCCATGCGACGGACTGCAGCATGGGGGCCGTGATGGCCTGGCCCAGTGCCAGGTCGCGGGTGGCGACCAGCACCGTGGTGCTGTCGCCGGCCGTCTGCTGGCCCATCCAGCGGGCGGCCAGCAGCACCGCGGCGATGCCCAAAAGCACCGACAGGGCCAGCATGATGATTGCGCGTTTGCTTTTCATTTCAGTTTCCTCCATTCAAGGGTGGCTCGGACGGCGATACCGGGGCATCCACCCCGAAATAGGTGCGCCACGCCCACTCCAGTAGTTCGGGTGTCATGCGGGCGCACTCGTTCAGGTAGCGCGCGCGGTCGGCAATCTTGCTGATCACGTCAAACGGCAGGCACGGCAGGTAGGGCTGGGCATCGCGCAGGTGCAGCGTGTTCACCAGGTAGTCGATTCCGGCCAAGTCTGGCGGCACGCCGGTGTGCGCGCAAGCCTGCGCCACCACAATGCGGTAAGCGTGCGCATCCAGCGCGGCCAGGTGGATCTTGTAGCCCAGGCGCCGGGCAAAGGCCGGGTCCACCAGTTCGTCGGGCGCCAGGTTGCTTGAGAACACCACGCGCACGTCAAACGGCACGCTGAACTTGGCACCCGTGTTCAGCGCCAGGTAATCGACGTGGCGGTCCAGCGGCACGATCCAGCGGTTCATCAGCTCGCGCGGGCTGACCCGCTGGCGGCCCAGATCGTCGACTACAAAGATGCCGTTGTTGGCCTTCATTTGCGGCGACGCGACATGCAGGCGGGTGTGCGGGTCGTACTGCAAATCGAGCATGTCCAGGGTCAGCTCGCCACCGGCAATCACCACCGGCCGCTCGGTGCGCACCCAGCGGCCGTCGACCGACAGCTCGCGCGCCAGGCCGCGTTCCGGCACCGCAGCCAGCGTTACCCGGTGGTGAACGATAGGGTCATAGACTTGGATGACCTCGCCATCCACATACACCGCATGCGGCACCCAGATGTGGCCTTCCAGCGTCTTGACCATGTGCTCGGCCAGATAGGTCTTGCCGGTGCCGCTGTCGCCGTACAGATAAATGGCCTTGCCGGAATTGAGCGCGCTGCCCAGGGTGGGCAGCAGGGCCGGGTCAATCACGAAGTCGCCCATGGCCTGTTTCAGACGCGCGGCGCGCACCGGCGCCAGGTGCTGGCTCTGCTCGCGCACCTGGGCCACATATTCGGGCAAGGTGACCGGTGCGGCACCGACATACTGGCACTTTTCAAACGCCAGCCGCGCCTGGCGCTGGCCCGCGTCCGTCAAGGCGTAGCTCACGTCGCCCTCGAACGTACCTCGGCGCGGCACCTCGAGCAGCGCCAGGCCGCGCATGTGCGTCAGCAAATCGTCCACCTTTGGTACGGGCAGGCCCAGGTGTTGCGCCACCTCGTACAGCTTGAGCTCGCCCAGGCGCGAAAAATGGCGCAGCGTCAGGTCGGTCAAAAAAGATGGCGGCAGGCTCGTTGCATCGGCAGCCAGCCCTGCATCCGGGTTGGGCGGTGCGACTTTCAGCAGCGGCGACGACGTGGGGTGTAACAGCTCTTGCATGATGCGTGCTTTCAGAAATTGACGAGCGGGTAACGGCCGCTGAAAATCCACGCGCCATAGGCCAGCAGGCCGCCGGCCATGGCCCCGCCATAGGGCATTCGGTCGGCCGACTGGGTGGCCGGGTCGAACGTGCCGGCCGAGCCGGGCAACATTTGCCCGAGCGCAGTCACCACATTGCGCATGACCAGGCGTGATTTGCCCGCCCACAGCATGCGCGCCAGCGCCAGCACGCCACCCGTGACCAGTATGAACAGTGCCAGGTTGATCGCCGTGGCCGGGCCGACAAAGCTGCCGATGCCGGCCATCAACTTGACGTCGCCCGCGCCCATGGCGCGCAGCAGATAAAACGGCAGAAAGACGGCCAGCCCGGTCAGTGCCCCCAGCAGCGCGCCCTTGATGCCCAGCGCACCGGGATAGCTGGTAAACAGCCCGGCGCTGCGATGCACCGCCTGCGGGCCGATGATGTTGATGAGAAGGCCGATGCCCAGCGCCAGCAAAACGAGGGTGTTGGGAATGCGCCGCTGCTTGAGGTCAAACACCAACGCGGCGAGCACCAGCAGCATCAGAGCCAAAAGACCCATTGCCTGCCATGCTTCGTAAGACATGTCGAACTGCATTTGTTCCCTCCTTTTTTCGGCTGCTGCGCCGTGAATTTATCGAGTTGCAATCTTCAAATCGGAGTGCAACCGCCAGGCGACGCGATACGCCTTTGCCTGACGCGGGCAGCAAGCATCTGAAGGCTGCGACTGAAAGAACACTCTCAAGCATGACCAGCGGTCATGCTTGAAAACGCTCGCTTCCTAGATGCCCAACGCGGCAAGCACTTTGCTAACCCAAGTCCGCCACCCCGTAACGGTAGTTGCTTGCTCTTAGCAACACCACCGTCACCGGAGCAGCGAATCGGATCAGCAGGGGGCGGCGTTAGTCAGGCAACCAGCAATTTTGTTGAAGATGAGAGTCAAATTGGTGCCTATTAATGCCACCGCCGCGATGATCACTACCGCAATCAGCGCCGCAATCAGACCGTATTCAATGGCCGTCACGCCCTCTTCGTCACGCAGGAAGCGACGGGTTGCAAGAATAAATTTTTCCATGATAAATCTCCAGTTAAGTTAAAAATCAAGCCCCATTCTTGGTCAGCGCGAGCAGCACAAGTGTGCAAACCACGATGACCAGAGACCCTAGGAGCGCGTATTCCACAAACGACCCGCCGGCCTCGTCCTTCAAGAAACTCGTGACGGCATGCGACAGATAGGCGGTTGATCGCATACTTTTCTCCGGGTTGGCTTTTCATGACTTGGCTCGGCTTGTTGCTACGGGAAACCAATGATCGTGCTAGTGAATGGTCAACACATGAGCGATGTGTCCTTATTTGACTGTGACAAACCGCCCCTTTTTATCCGGGATGGGCAGGAAAAATGACCTAGTCTTACTCACTACTGTCCGGTGAACGCGATATGGAAACGCACGATCATGGTGGCCTTTTGCGCTGCTGCGGGTGAATCGGGGTGCTACAAAATTAATAGCTGGTAACGTCCGTATTTAAAGGGCTACAGCCTTAAATGGCACTCAAAAATGCTTCTTTTTAGCATTTTGAAACCAGAAATCACTGCAAAACTGAAAAATACAAATCGTAGGCACCCGATTTGGCTTCCAGTCGCAGCCCGGCCTTCAGCTCTGGCGTTAGCGCCAGCACCTGTGCAGGCGTGAGCGCAACGAACGCTGGTGCTTTAGCCAGGTTAGCCAGCCGTGCAGCCAGGTCGGCATTGGTCAGCACCGCTTTGGCTTTGCCCTGGCTGTAGAACGATGCCGAATAAGGCAGGTCGCCGACGAAGAGCAGCGGCTGCTGTTGCGTGGCGCGCACGCGGTGCTCGGCGACTGCGGTTTTTGCGGACTTCCATGAATCAGCCACCTGCTCTTTGATGAAGTAGCTGGCAATCAGCAGCGCCATGAAGAGCACCCCGCTGGCAACCACTGCATCGACGCTGCGATGCCGTGAATCAGCCGCCAGCCAGCCCGCTACGAGTATGGCCAGCGCCGGCAACGCGGGCAGCACATAAGTCCACAAAATATTGCCGGACATGGTGAAGAACAGGCATGGCGCAGCGCCCCAGACCAGCAGGTAAATGAGCCAATCGCGTTTGGCTTTGCTTGCAGGCGCATCAGCTTGTATGTGCGGGTGTTTTGCAACCTTGCGACCAATGGCCATAAACGGCAGCAGCACCGTCCACGGCAGGCAGGCCGCCAGCGCCAGCAGCCAGATAGCACCGCGTGCAGTGGCGTGGGCGGTGCCGTATTTGTCGCCTGCCCAGCCGGTGACGGTAAAACGTTTCCAGTGCTCACCAATGAAAAAATATTCCCAGAAGCCGGGGGTGCGCATCTCGGCCAGCCAGTACCACGGCAGGGCAATCGCAACGGTAAGTAGCGTGCCCTTGACCCACGGCAGGCGCTTCCAAACGCTGAAGAGATGACCGCTAGCCAGCAGCCAAATGCCGATAGGTAGAGCACTCAGCACCAGCGCAATCGGCCCCTTGGCAAGCATGCCGATGCCAAGGCCGATAAACAGCAGCCAGACTTCTTTTGGCCGCGCCGATTCAGACTCTTTATCGGACTCTTTAAACGCAGCCCAAAAGCCGCGCATGGCCAGTGTGGTGCCCAGCACCAGCGCCAGGTCGGTCATCACGGCGGCTGAGGCAATCAGGTAGAGCATGGTGCCGCTCATCAGCGCAACAGTCAGCATGGCTTCGCGCTTGGCCCGTGGCCGCGCACTGCGCACAACCCAGTCCCACACTATCCATGCAATCAACAGCGCCAACAAAAAATACGGCAGGCGAGCTGCAAACTCGTTGATGCCAAAAAGTTTGAAGCTCATCGCCGTCAGCCAGGTTGACAGCGGCGGCTTGGCCCAGAAAGGCACGCCGTAGTCGTACCAGGGGGTGATCCAGTCGTTCAGCTCGACCATCTTGCGCGCCACTTCGGCGTAGCGCGCTTCGGTGGTGTCAGTCAGCGGGTAAAGGCCCAGCGTCAGCAGCCTGACGAGCGCGACGATGGCGAGCACTATCCACACTGTCCGGCTGTTACCGGTATGTTTACCGTCGCTTATCATTGCTGGCTAGGCGTTGCTGGCGCGACCAGGGTGGCGTTCTGGTGTTCGTCCAGCAGATACAGCGGCCTGCGTTTGCTTTCCATAAACAGACCCCCGAGGTATTCACCAATGATGCCCATGGCCATCAGTTGCAAACCGCCAAGGATGAGGATGGTGAGAATCAGCGTCGGAAAGCCCTTGACTGACTCGCCTATCGTCAAAATTTTGATCAGCAGATACAGCGCATAAACAAAGGCGCCGAACGCCGTCAAAAACCCGGCGTAGCTGGCAAACCTGAGCGGCACGACTGAAAAGCCGGTGATGCCTTCAATCGCGAAATTAAGCAGCTTGAGGTAAGGCCATTTGGTCTCGCCCGCCGCACGTGCATGGCGGTCGT
>JBKJOH010000075.1:0-7915 GCA_046593295.1 Polaromonas sp.
GCCGGCCGGCGCCGTGTACCAGATCCAGCCGCCGCGACCGGCATGGGGGGCAAAGGCATGCACGTCGCCAGCGACTGCATAGGGTTCGACCTGGTAAGTTGCAACATCCTTGACACTGCCGCCATGACTTGCCGGGTTGAGCAGGGCCAGCATCTCCCAGGCGCGCTCCGCATCGCCCAATGCGGCGAAAGCCATGGCCGCCCAGACGGCGGCGTGGGTGTATTGACCGCCGTACTCGCGCACGTCAGGCGCATAGCCCTGAATGTAGCCGGGCAGGGGCCTGGAAGTGTCGAACGGTGGATCGAGCAGTTGAATCAGGCGGGAATCGCGATGCACCAGCCGCAGATCAACCGAGTTCATCGCCGCGCGAGCACGTTCCACGCTTGCGGCGCTGGACAGCACGGCCCAACTTTGCGCGATGGAATCGATTTTGCATACGGCGTTGCCTGCCGAACCCAGGGGCGAGCCGTCGTCAAACCAGGCGCGTTGATACAGGCGCGTTGATACCAGGCACAGTCCCAGGCGGCTGCCTCGATGGGTTGACGCAGCCCCGACGCTTCGCTTTCGCAGAGGTCGGCGAACGCAAGGTCACCAAGAGCAGAGGTTCGTTTCCCAGTGACGATACCCTGCTGAAATTGTTCTACCGAGCGATGGCCAATATAGCCAAGAAATGGTCGATGCCGCTCAGAGACTGGAAAGCTGCATTGACCCGGTTTACCATCCAGTTTGAGGAGAGAATGCTCAAGCCTTAACACTCGCGCCGTTTACAAAAAATTCGGGACACCCTCGTCAAAAATGGCAAGATTCGTTCTTTTGAACTCTATCGCAACAGAATTTCCAACGTTGACATATCATGGCGTTCAAAAAATCAGACGTAAACATTTTTTACGGATAAGTTCTTAGACCTGAACTATGCAGTGCCCGCCGCCGTAATTGGGAGTCTAGGTCTCCCAGGTCTTCCAAGGCATATCTCACCCCTGCCCATGGTTCTTTGCTTCCTGGTGAGTTTGAGCATGTTGCGTTCTCCCGTTTAGACTAAAACCGCCCCGCGGTTTTGCGTTTGGCCATCAAGCCGCTACGCATGCCCTGCGCGCCTAGGTAAAACGGAACCACAGCACTTAATGCGGATGGCGTGATGCCAAGGGCCTGCAAGCCCGGCAGCTTGCCGCTGGCAATGTTGTCAGTCTTCATCGCATCCAGATTGTCGCGGCTCA
Source organism: Polaromonas sp. (assembly GCA_046593295.1). Lineage (GTDB taxonomy): Bacteria > Pseudomonadota > Gammaproteobacteria > Burkholderiales > Burkholderiaceae_C > Polaromonas. Next base: position 1,215 of record JBKJOH010000075.1, read on the forward strand.
AAATGGGCTCGCCCGGGGCCAGCTCCATCAGCCATGCTTGTAGCCGGGCCAGCGAATCCGGCAGGTCAATGATGTGTCGACCTTCACCGTTGTTGACACCGCTGTAGCGGCCTGCCAGCTGCACCAGTTGCCTGAGCGTGAAAACCTCGGGGCCGCAGGCTTCAAAGGTCTGTCCTATGGTGCTTTTGTCTTCAAGGCATTTGACGATTGCAGTGGCCACATCTTCAACCCACACGGGCTGAAAGCGCGCGCTGCTGCCTGCCAGCGGAATGATGGGAAATATATTTTGCAGCGCTGCAAAGGTGTTTAAAAATTTGTCTTCGGCACCGAAAATAACGCTGGGCCGTAGCACCGTGACGTCAAGGCCAGAGCCAAGCAACACCGCCTCGCCACGCGCCTTGCTGCGTTGGTACATAGATGTAGATTGGGCGCTAGCACCCAGCGCGCTGACGTGAACGATTCGGCGATGCCCCACGGCTTCACAAGCCTTGACCAACGCCATCGGAAGCTGCACATGCACCTTGTCAAATGCGGCCTCGCTGCCATGCAAGATGGCGATCAAGTTAACCACTGCATCATGCCCAACCAGCAGCGGCGCGAGCGATGCGCTGTCGAGGCCGGATGCCTCCAGCACATCGACCATTGGCAACACTTGTAGATGCTCTGCGTTTTTGCGCCTGCGCGTGACAACGGTAACGCGGGCGGGGAGTGCCGTTAATTTCTCGCAAAGATGGCGGCCCACAAAGCCAGTACCGCCGAGGATGAGAATTTTTTGCATGGTGTTGATCGATTTGAAAGGGGTGGCGTTAAGGCAGCGTTTTATCAGGCTCTGGTTGCTCTGCATCGCGCGGGCCAACGCTGCCCAGCCGGGCTTTGAGTGATTGCGGCTGGCCGGTCAAAATCGCGGCGTAGTTGGTGGTGTTGGAAAGCACTTTTTTAACGTAATCACGCGTCTCGCTAAACGGCACATTTTCAGCCCAAATAGCGGCCTCCAGTGTGGGGCTGCCAGCTTGCCCGCGCCAGGCGCGGGGACGGCCCGGCCCGGCGTTATAAGCCGCAGCAGCCATGGACATGGAACCACCAAAATCGTCTAACGCTCGCTTGAGATAGGCTGTTCCGATGGTGATGTTGGTGTCCCTATCAGTGATCTGGTCAGCAGTAAAACCAGTCAGCCCTATGTAGCGCGCCGTTTCGCGCGCCGTTGCGGGCATGACCTGCATCAGACCGGACGCGCCCACGCTAGAGCGTGCGTCCATGATGAAGCGGCTTTCCTGGCGGATCAAACCATAAACATAGGCCGGGTCAAGGTTGATGCTTTGCGCGCGTTTGACCACCGTTTCACGAAACGGCATGGGGAAGCGCTGGTCGAAGTCGATATCATTTTTGGTGCGCTCGCTGGTGTTGATGCAGCGGTCCCATATTTGGCGGTCGCAGGCAAACTGCGCAGCGGCCAGCAGCTCACGCTCGCCCATGCCGCCGCCCTGGTGCAGGTTGGTGCTGTAGTTCCACTCGCGCACGCCGTCGCTGCGCAGGCCAATCGCAATCGCATAAGCAGCGCGGTTCAGGCCGGCGTTCAGGCGAGCAGCCTCTTTTTCTTCAGCGCTAATGGGCGCAGGTTTGGCGGGTAGTGTGATTTTTTGGCCCAGTTCTTCGAGGGCCAGTTGCTCATAAAACCCACGTATTGATGCGATGGACTGCAACAGCGCGAGTGCTTCTGCACGCTGCGGCGAAATGGTGATGGTACTGGTAGTGTTTGTTGTAGCAGGTAAGGCCGCCAGCGACGGGCCGCCCCTAGCAAGGCCAGCCCCTGAATCTGGTGCAAGGGACAGCGTACCGCCAGAGGCTCGCGAAGCGACAAGCGTGGGGGCTAGTCCCGCCGACAGGCCGCCCTCAGGCGGGACAGCCCCCTCGGGGGGCAGCGTAGTACGCGAAGCGACAAGCGTGGGGGCAACATCTGGAAGGGTCGCCAACAGGGCTCTCGCTTTCCAATAAGCCCAAGTAGGTTCTCTGCGGGCTTCATCGCTCATCGCGTTGATAGCATCCAACACCACCGGCCAGCGCGGCTGGTTGCCTGCGCGCAGGGCGGCGCGCGTCTTCCAGCCCAACATGTCGTCGGTGAGGTCGGTGTTTTTGGCGACCTTGTCAAAGTAGGCCAATGCCTGGCTTGCAGGCGCAGTGCCCATGCGGGTCGCCGTCTGTTTTCCGATCACGCCCCAGACCCAGTGGAGCTCCTCGGCGGTGAGCTGCGCACCCCATTTGTTGTCCATCATGCTGGCGGCACCGTCGGCATCCGTGGTGGCCATTTTGATGAGTGCCAGCACGATGATTTCTTTGCGCACCTTTGTGATGGCCACTTGTTTGGCGCTAAGAAATTTTGCCGGGCTGTTGTTCAGTTCAGTGAAAAGCGCCATCGATTCAGGTGAAACGATATTGACTGCATCACGCGCGGCACGCGGGCGCATCGCCTCGGTTGCCAGGCGCGCTTTATGCCACACATCAAGGGTGCTCAAGTGCTGGGTGCCGACCAGCCGCGAGGCGGCAGTGGTGCAGCCGTCATCGGCTTCGCGTTGTGAAAACCAGTTTTTTTTCACCTCTTCTGCAATACGCGGCTGGGTTGTTGGCCCGCTTTTCAAACTCTCAACCAGCAGGGCGTAGCAACGCACTTCTTTGTCGTCACCCATGCGGTATTGCGGATGCTCGGCGGCAAAGTTGGTCCAGTCGCGGCGCTGGCCCAGCAGCAGCAGCCAGTCATTGCGCAGGCGGTCTTCCTGATAGCTGCCTGCGTAGCGTGTGATGAAGTCCTGCACCTCTTGCGAGCTGGCTTCACCCAGCCGGGCTTTCAGCTCCCAATACGCAGCCCATGCTTCGAGTGCGTGGCCGCGTGCTTGCGGCAGCAGTTGCGCCAGCCTTTTGCGATCCCCGCGTTTGAAGGCCTGGTTCATGTCGAGCAGCACGCTGTCGCTTGCGGAATTGGCACCTTGCGCCGGGGTTTGGGCGATGGCAGACGGACTTGCAAATACCGTCAAGACGGCCGCAAAAAAGGGAGTACACAACTGAGTGAAAGAAAATTTGGATAGCATCAGTGCATTATGGACAAATTAAGTACCCGCAAAGCGCTGATTGAAGAACGACTTAACCTGCCTGACCGCTTGCAGCGCGCCGACGCGCTCCAGCGTGTGATGCGCATCTGGCTTTTCGACAAACCTGACACGGTGATTGGCGCTTATTGGCCCATCAAGGGCGAGTTTGATCCGCTGCCTGCGCTTTATCGCTGGCAGGAAGACGCGATACTGAACCAGGATTCGCAGTCAAAAACCGCTGTAGCCCCTGAATCACGGGCACAGCTAGCTACAGAAAGCATAGCTGGCAGGTGGCCGCGCAAAATTGGCCTGCCGGTGTGCAACAAGCTTCACAAGACGCTGACTTTTCATGCCTGGTACCCCGGCTGCCCGATGGAGGAAGATGTCTACGGCATTCCCAAACCGAAAGACACCGAGTTGATCGTGCCCACGCTGCTATTTGTACCCTGCGTGGGCTACGGGCCGGGCGGCTTCAGGCTGGGCTATGGCGGCGGGTTTTATGACCGCACGCTGGCCACGCTACAGCCAAGGCCGGTAACGGTTGGTCTGGGCTACACCCATGGCTGGCTGCCCGATATGGAGTCGGAGCCGCATGACATACCGCTGGATGCGCTGCTCAATGACAACGGTGTCGTCTGGCCAGTCTGATAATTCTGCAACGCAAAAAATTAACAGGAAATCTCATGGCACTCCAGATTGATGTCGTCATCATGGCCGCAGGTAAAGGCACGCGGATGAAAAGCGCGCTGCCCAAAGTGTTGCACCGATTGGGTGGCCGCGCTTTGCTGGCGCACGTGATTGACTGCGCAGCTCAATTATCAGCCCGGCGTGTGGTGCTGATTAGCGGTCATGGTGCTATCGAAGTTGAAGCAGCTTGCGCGTATATTCAGGGCTCTGCAGGCGTTTTAGACTTGCAATTCGCACGCCAGGAGCCGCAGCTCGGTACCGGCCACGCCATGCAGCAGGCGCTGCCTTTGCTGGCTGATGATGGCATCACGCTGGTGCTGTCGGGCGATGTGCCTTTGACGCAGGCGGCGACCCTGCAAGCCCTGATTGATGAATGCGATGGCCAGCGGCTGGCGCTGCTGACGCTGGCCATGCTTGAGCCAACGGGTTACGGGCGCATCGTGAGGGCTGGCACGCAAGCTTCAGCCCAAGTTCGTGCCATCGTCGAGCACAAGGACGCGACAAGCGCGCAGCGCAAGATCAATGAAATTTACAGTGGCATCATGGCCGTGCCCACGCGCCTGCTGCGCAGCTGGCTGGCCCGGCTGGACAACAAGAACGCGCAAAACGAGTACTACCTGACCGACATCGTCAAGTTCGCGGTGGCTGACGGCGTGGCGGTGGTGGCGCACCAGATCACGGATGCAGCGCAGGTAGCCGGTGTCAACAGCCCGGTGCAACTGGCCGAGCTGGAGCGCATTTACCAGCAGCGGCAAGCGCTTGCGCTGATGGAGCAGGGCGTGCGGCTGGCTGACCCGGCGCGGCTGGACGTACGTGGTCTGCTCACCTGCGCCCAGGATGTCGAGATTGATGTGAACTGCGTGTTTGAAGGCCGCGTGACGCTGGGCCAGGGCGTGCGCATTGGTGCCAACTGCGTGATTGCAAACGCCACCATTGCAGCCAACGCCGTGATTCACCCCTTTACCCATATTGACGGTGAAAAACTGGGCGTACAGGTGGGTGAGAGCTCGCTTGTCGGCCCGTTTGCGCGCCTGCGGCCCGGCGCGCAGTTGGGCGCTGAGGTACACATCGGCAACTTTGTCGAGGTCAAAAACTCAACCCTGGCCAAAGGTGCCAAGGCCAACCACCTGGCTTACCTGGGCGATGCCACGGTGGGCGAGCGCGTCAATTACGGTGCAGGCAGCATCACCGCCAACTACGACGGTGCCAACAAACACCGTACGGTGATCGAGGCCGACGTACACATTGGCAGCAATTGCGTGCTGGTAGCCCCGGTGACGATTGGCGCAGGCGGCACAGTCGGTGGCGGTTCAACGATTTCCAAAAGCACGCCGCCCGGAGCACTCAGCGTGGCGCGCGGCAAGCAGGTCAGTTTGACGGGCTGGAAACGGCCGATCAAGTCTTCCTGAATGTGCAGTCTGGCCCGGGCACGACGCGGTAGGCGGTAGCATCGCAACAATCTTTTTCAATTTATTCTTCAAGGACTTTCCCCATGTGCGGCATTGTTGCAGCGGTTTCTACCCAAAATATCGTTCCCATTCTTGTACAAGGCCTGCAACGGCTTGAATACCGGGGCTATGACTCCTGCGGCGTAGCCGTGTATGCGGATGGCCTCAAGAGGGCGCGTAGCACCTCGCGCGTGGCGGAGTTGCAAGAACAGGTCAGGCTTGAAAAAATCGAAGGTGGCACAGGCATCGCCCACACGCGCTGGGCCACGCACGGCGCGCCAGCCGTACACAACGCACACCCGCACTTCAGCCACGGCACGGGTGCGCCTGGCACCAAGCCGGGCAAGATAGCTTTGGTGCACAACGGCATCATTGAAAACCACGATGAACTGCGCGCCGCCTTGCAGGCCAAAGGCTATGTGTTTGAAAGCCAGACCGACACCGAAGTCATCGTGCATTTGATGGACAGCCTGTATGACGGTGATCTGTTTGAAGCGCTCAAGGCCGCCGTGGTGCAACTGCACGGTGCCTATGCGATTGCCGCGTTTTGCAAAGACGAGCCGCACCGCGTGGTGGGCGCACGCGCTGGCTCGCCGCTGATTCTGGGTGTGGGCAAGGGCCATCTGGAGAACTTTTTGGCCAGCGATGCGATGGCCTTAGCGGGCGTGACGGATCAAATCATTTACCTCCAAGAAGGCGATTTGGTGGACTTGCAACTGGGTAAATACTGGGTGTTTGACAAGCAACAAAAAGCTGTGCAGCGCGAAGTCAAAACCGTCGTCGCCCACAGCGGCGCAGCCGAGCTGGGCCCGTACCGCCACTACATGCAGAAAGAAATTTTTGAGCAACCGCGCGCCATAGCCGACACGCTGGAAGGCGTTGAGGGCATCGTGCCCGAGCTGTTTGGTGATGCTGCTCACTGCGTGTTCACAGACATTGACTCGGTGCTCATCCTGGCTTGCGGCACCAGCTACTACAGCGGCTGCACCGCCAAGTACTGGCTGGAGTCGATTGCAAAAATCCCGACACAGGTAGAAGTCGCCAGCGAATACCGCTATCGCACGTCGGTTGCCAACCCGCGCACACTCGTCGTCACCATCACGCAAAGCGGCGAGACGGCAGACACACTGGCCGCCCTGCGCCACGCGCAAGGTCTGGGCATGACGCAAACCCTCACCATCTGCAACGTCGCCACCTCGGCCATGGTGCGCGAATGCAAGCTTGCCTACATCACCCGCGCCGGCGTTGAGATTGGTGTTGCATCAACCAAGGCCTTCACCACACAGCTCGCAGGTCTTTTTTTACTGACGCTGGCGCTCGCCCAAAGCAAGGGCCACTTGAGCGACGAAGTAGAAGCCGGGCACTTAAAAGCCATGCGCCACTTGCCCGCCGCGCTGTCAGCCGTGCTGGCACTGGAGCCACAAATCATTGCTTGGTCAGAAGACTTTGCCAGGATGGAGAACGCACTGTTTCTGGGACGTGGCCT
>JBKJOH010000339.1:0-7773 GCA_046593295.1 Polaromonas sp.
GCGTGCTTTCAACGTCGATCTGCCGGACCAGCCCCTTGAACCCATATTTCTCATAAAAATCCTTCAGTTCTTCGGTCTGCTGGGCGCCCATAGCTATCGAATCCATAGCGGGAAGGCCGTCGATATAGCTTGACAAGTCACAGTCTTTTTTGATGGTCACCAGCGCCCGGCCTTTGGGCAGCCAGTCCAGCGAGGCGCGCAGGTTGTCGCCCACCACGCCCTTGATCTCAGCGGCATGTGCCACCAGCGCATCGAGCGAGCCATATTCGAGCAGCCATTTCACAGCAGTCTTGGGGCCGACCTTGGGCACGCCGGGCACGTTGTCTACCGCGTCACCCACCAGGGTCTGGTAGTCCACCATCAGGCGCGGCGGCACGCCAAATTCGGCTTCCACACCAGCCAGATCACGGCGCCGGTCGTTCATGGTGTCTATCACCGTGATATGTTCATCAACGAGCTGGCTCAAGTCTTTGTCACCGCTGGAGATGATGACTTCAATGCCTTGCATTGACCCCATGCAGGCCAGCGTGCCAATCACGTCATCGGCCTCAACGCCGGGCACGTCCACCACCTTCCAGCCCAGCAGGCGCACGACTTCGTGAATCGGCTCTATCTGGCTACGCAGGTCGTCCGGCATAGGCGAGCGCTGGGCTTTGTACTGGTCATACAGCGCATCGCGAAAGGTCGGGCCTTTGGCATCAAACACGCACACCGCGTAGTCCGAGCGAACATCCTTGCGCAACTTTTGCATCATGTTGACCATGCCGCGAATCGCGCCTGTGGCGGCGCTCGTGCCATCGCTTAAGGTGGAGCGCAAATCCGGCATGGCGTGAAAGGCGCGGTACAGGTAACTGGAGCTATCGACCAGCAGAAGGGTTTTTTTGTCAGTGCTCATGCTGTGGAATTGTCAGCTAAATACACGCATTTATCCGCCAACCCCAGCAGAGCCCGCATAATCTCTTCCAGAGGCTTGCAAACCCTTGTATCCAGGGGTGCGAAGCCTACAATGCAGGCATGAAACACGTTTTGCCATCCTCATCCTGCGCGTTGACGATTTCACTGTTGCTGACGCTGCCACTTGCCGTTCCAGCGGCGGCATTTGCCCAGTCAACAGCGCCGACACCAGTACCAGCGTCGGGGCCGACAGCGCCCAGGGTTGAGGCAGCGCCCCCGGCAGCATCCGGCAGGCCAGACAAAGCCGTTCAGCTCATACGTATCGAAGACTCGGGCACCCGCATTGACGAGGTGCGGGTGGGCGGCGAAACCCAGAGCATCACCGTGCAGCCCAAAACCGGAAGCAAAGTGCCGCCCTATGAAGTCAAACCTGCAGACTCCACCAAGGGCAGCGCACCATCAACACCCAGCAACGAAACCGTTGGCCCGCGGGTCTGGAATGTGCTGAAGTTTTAAACTTCGCCCTTCGCCCCTCGTTTCTTCGTAACCCCAACCCGAGCGCAAAGCTTCACTTTCAGGCATGGCCGTATTCACCGAAGTCTCGTTTGACGAGGCTGCTGCTTTCCTGCACGCACTCGATCTGGGTGCATTGCAATCCATCAAGGGCTGCCCCGGCGGCATCGAAAATACCAATTATTTTGTTGATACCGAGCGCGGCGAATATGTGCTGACATTGTTTGAGCGCCTGACGTTTGAGCAGTTGCCGTTTTACCTGCACCTGATGCAGCACCTGGCGGCTCGCGGCATACCGGTGCCAGACCCCGCGCCGGGTAAAAATGGCGACATCCTGCACAGCCTCAAAGGCAAGCCCACAGCAGTCGTACACAAGCTGCGCGGGCACAGCGAACTAGCCCCCACCGCCGCCCATTGCGCGGGTGTCGGCGACATGCTGGCCCGTATGCACATGGCAGGACAAGACTTCCCAAAGCACCAGCCAAATCTGCGAGGCCTGAGCTGGTGGAACAGTACAGCGCCCGTGGTGTTGCCGCACATCACGCCGGAGCAGCGCAGCCTGCTGCTCAGTGAGCTGGCCTACCAGAACCACATTGCGGCATCATCAAGCTACAGGGCATTGCCCGTGGGTGCGATACATGCCGACCTGTTTCGCGACAACGTGATGTTTGAAGATGGCCTCCTCACCGGGTTTTTTGATTTTTATTTTGCCGGCTGCGACACGTATTTGTTTGATATCAGCGTGTGCCTGAACGACTGGTGCATAGACCTGGCCACAGGTCGGCATGACGAAGCCAGGGCGCAAGCGTTTCTCACCGCATACCAGGGCGTGCGCAAGTTGAACGCAGCCGAAAGAGCCTTGCTGCCAGCCATGCTGAGGGCTGGTGCGCTACGCTTCTGGATCTCGCGGCTATGGGACTTTCATTTGCCGCGCGAAGCCGCCGTTTTGCAAGCCCATGACCCCAGCCACTTTGAGCGCGTGCTACGTCAGCGCCTGACACACCTGACATGCAACACGGGCCTGGCAGCCTGAATACGTTAAAAAAATCCGTTTGCTAGACTTGATGCAGCCACGCCGTATGTGCGGCCTCAAGGTTTTTGAACTTGCCGCACCATTGATAGCCCAAACCAGCATTACCGCAACCAATTACCCATGAAACTCAACATCGTTCCCGCCCGTACCGGCCTGACTTGGGTCAAGCTTGGCTTTAAGACCTATCTGCAACAGCCGCTGGCTCTGTCGGGCTTGTTTCTCATGTTCATGGCATTGCTGTCGATTGCCACGCTGGTGCCTTTCATTGGCGCTGCGCTGGCGCTGACACTGCTGCCAGCCGCCACCCTGGGCCTGATGGCGGCAACACAAGAGGCCACCAAGGGAAAATTTCCGATGCCCACGATACTCATCAGCGCGTTTCGTGCGGGCAAGCAGCAAGTACGGGCCATGCTGGTGCTGGGTGCCTTGTATGCGGCAGGCTTTTTAATCATCATGGCTATCTCCGCCCTGGTAGACGGTGGCGGGTTTGCCCGGCTTTACCTGGTGGGCGGCAAGATCACCGAAGACATCGTTCAGCAGACCAATTTTCAGCTGGCGATGTGGGTCACACTGGCACTGTACTTGCCCCTCTCCTTGCTGTTCTGGCACGCACCGGCGCTGGTCCACTGGCATGGCATCACACCCATCAAAAGCCTGTTTTTCAGCCTGCTGGCCTGCTACAAAAACTGGGCCGCCTTCACCATCTACGGCATGGCCTGGGTCGGCATCTTCGTCATGACGATGCTGCTGGTCACGGTGATTGCCGCCCTGCTGGGCAACCCGACATTTGCGGCACTGGCCCTGTTTCCGGTGGCATTGCTGATCATGGCAATATTTTTTACGTCGATTTACTTCACATTTCATGATAGCTTCACCGATAACAACACAGAAGAATCATCCACTTAAATTTCTGCCCACCGAGGAAACCCGACATGAACCAGCACCACCTGCAAGGGGCGGCAATCGGTCTATCATCACGCCAACCTTCACTGTGGGCATACGCGGCACCGAGGCAATGCCTGATATTGCTACAAGCCTGTGCGGCGGCTGTTCCACACACGCTTGCACAGCGTTACCAGTAGCAACACCATCGCACCGGCACCCAGGCCAGCCACAGCGTCCATCAAAAACGGCAGCACAGGCCCCAATACAGGGCCAATGCCTGCAACACCGGCGGCACTCTGTGCCCAGCCTTCAACCGCCTGCTGGAGCGGTTTGACGCCATGTACCAAGATGCCGCCGCCCACTAAAAACATAGCGATGGTGCCCGCCACAGACAGACCCTTCATCAGCCAGGGAGCCGTCAGCAAAATGCCGCGCCCCAGGCTGCGCTGTAGGCTCTTGAAGGCCGCGCCACCTTCAACACGGCTAAGATAAAGGCCAGCGTCATCAAGCTTTACGATACCGCCTACAAGCCCATAAACACCCACTGTCATCACGATGGCGATACCGCTCAAGACGGTGACCTGGGTGATAAACGGACTGCCCTGCACCGTACCCAGCGTGATGGCTATGATTTCTGCTGACAAAATAAAGTCAGTACGCACGGCCCCCTTAATCTTGTCTTTTTCAATCACCGGCAAATCAATCGCCGGATCCGAAAGCGCGCTCACCAGCTGCTCGTGCTGCCCAGCCTGCACAGACACGCTGTGTAAAAACCTGTGGGCCAGTTTTTCAAATCCTTCAAAGCACAAAAATGCGCCCCCCAGCATCAACAACGGTGTCACGGCCCAAGGTGCAAATGCGCTGATCGCGAGTGCAGCAGGCACCAGAATCGCCTTGTTGATGAACGAGCCCTTGGCCACAGCCCAAACCACAACCAGCTCACGATCAGCCTTCACGCCCGACACCTGCTGGGCATTAAGCGCCAAATCATCACCGAGAACACCCGCTGTCTTTTTGGCGGCAACCTTGGACAGTAGCGCCACGTCGTCAAGTATGGCGGCGATGTCGTCTATCAGTGCAAGCAGGCTGCTGGCCATAACAATTCCTGAGGTTTAAAAATACGGCGCATTTTGCCGCGCATCAAAAAGCCGCCTCACGGGCGGCGTTCGAAGTCTAAGGGCTGTGGAAGCCGCGTTGGCTTCAGGTTTAGCGGGCGGTCAGACGACCCAACACAAAGCCAATAGCAAGCGCGGCGGCAACGGCTTCCAACGGACGACTCTGTACCCAGGACTTCGATGTATCCAGCGCCTGCGTCGGCACATTGGTAAAGCGGCGCGTCTTGTCTGCAATGAGATCAACCGTGGTGTTGGCGGTGCTGGCCAGTTTGTCTACCGTTTGATGCGCCGTGCTAGACAGGCGATCAACAGCACTGCGCGCTGGCTCAACCACCTTGTCGATGCCGCTGTGCAGTGCCGCACCGGCAGTTTCGACCTGGCGCTGTATCGAACCAATTACTTCGCCGTCGTTCTCTGTACTGTAAGTGCTCTTTTCCATGATGGTGATCCTTTCAAAAAAACAGAACAAATGCCGCGGTGAAAGAAAGAATCATCGGGCTCTGACCTTGAGTTTAGACACGGGTTTGAGTCGCCAGTGTGCGCGTGCGCACGGCGTCCCTGTAGGACAAAGGATGGTGTTCGGTCCCAGGCCGGTATATCGCCAGCCACGGACTGTGTCAGTCAGGACTGACACGACAAACACGCGCCGGACTAGTGCGCGATTTGCCGATACTGCCCAATATCAGACGTCACGTGAGCCAGACCTAACCAGACATTTAACCCGATTAACCAGATGTGAAGCGAGGCCAGCCATGAGCAGAATACCTAAACCCATAGGCGAAGAAACCGCAGACGACGACAACCCGCTGGAGTTGCCGATAGACCCTGACGAGGGCGCGTCGCTCATCCCCGACGAGGAAGAGCGCGTGGTGAATGTGCCGTCCTGAGCGACCGGCAGATTTTTTAACCGGCTGTCAATCTACCGCACGCTTGAGGCGTATTTCTTCCAGCTTGATGCTGCCGAAAGCAACCGTTTTGAGCGACGGCATTTCGCGTTTGAAGCCTGCTGAATGCTCAAAAAACCGTATCGCGCGTTCGTTGCGCAGCAGCACCCAGACGGTAAGCTGCGTGCAGCCTTCCTCTTTGAGGCCTTCGCGTGCGCCGTCCCACAGTGCAATGGCTGCGCCCTTGCCCCAGTGTTCGGGGGCCACATACAGCGCCCAGATTTCGCCGACGCTGGACTTGGTACCGACATCGCGTGAGCGGTCAAAACCTACAAAACCGACTACCTTCTCGGCATCCAGCGCAACCAGCAATTGCGGCTCGCTGTATTCAATCGCCTCACGCCAGTAGGCCAGGCGTTTCTCAAGCGTCATGGTTTTGAGAAAGTCCGCGGGCATCAGCTCTTTATAGGCCGATTTCCAGGTGGCAACATGAATCTCGGCAATGGCCTTGGCATCGCGTGCAGAAGCAGGACGAACGGAGTAGCTGGACATTGGAAAATCGCTTTTTACGGGTGAAAAAAATCTCAGGAAGATCGGAATTGTCGCGCAAATCCGGCAGCAACTCACAACCATCAAACTTGTACGATTGACACCATGCAGCCCACCACAGTTTTTACGGCCACCATAAACCCAAGCGGCGCGTCGTTTGCTGCGCCCGCAGACCGGCCACTGCTGCTCTCGGCAGAGCTTGCCGCGATGGATGGCCTGAAGATGGACAGCTCATGCCGCAACGGTACCTGCCGCACCTGTATTTGCAAACTCACCAGCGGCCAAGTCACTTACCGCATCGAGTGGCCGGGCCTGAGCCTTGACGAAAAACGCGAGGGCTACATCCTGCCTTGTGTCGCGTATCCGCTGTCTGATGTGGTGATTGAACTGCCGGTCTGATGCCAGCACGCACAAGACGACGCGTCAAAGCCAGCATGTGCTGTAGCCAGTGCATGGTCAAGGTCAAGGTCAGGAATGCCGGCATGCGCCACCTTGCCAATCACTTTACCGGTAGCAGGGTTGACCACATCCAGCGTCTTACCACTGGCAGCAGCACACCATTCGTTGTTGATGAGGAGTTGTGTGTCTTTGTAGGTGGCTGCGGCGGTCGTCGTCGTCATTGAATGTTCCGGTGGTTTTGGGTGGAGGGGCAAGTTTAAACAAGGGGCGTGCTGGGTGCTTGGGTGGGGGCATGAGGTGACTATCGATCGCGCTTTATGGCCGTTGGCGTGGCACCCTACAACCACGATTCCGGCCGTCTCAAGGGTAAGCGTTGCATCAGCGGCGGACGATCTTGAATGCCATCGTCAAATCAGGCACGCCATGGAACGAAAATTTGCACACACGGGAGGTCGAAAATGCTTGACTTTTAAGACAGTTGCTTGTTCGTTGGGCCTCAAAACTGGACTGCAACGAATCATTGCCCCAATAGCTCCGCCTTTTTCGCAGCAAACTTCTCAGGAGAAATATTCACTGTATCTCCAACGTTGCCAAGGTTGACCAGTGTTTCTTTTTTGGTCGGGTCGCTCTTGTCGATGAAGTATCTGCTGTAAGCGAGAACTTTGTTGCTGTAAATGTCAGTGATGCGGCGGTAGTACCAGATGGAGTTGATGCCTATATTCAGCGCCCCATCTACGACTTCTGTATATACCAAGCACGTTGCCAAGGCGCTACTGTAGTGAAACTCCGGGTTTCCCCAGATAGAAATGTCTGAGGCGTACTCCTTCTTAAATGCAGTTGAAAATTTCTGCCCCAGTTCACTGCATTTTATTTTTGAGCTCTCTGATTCGCCCGCGAAGGCCGTCACCGAAGCGCAGGAAAACCAGATGACAAGAAAACGTGCTGACACTTTCATAGAAACGCCCTTTTTCTTCAGGCCCAACGTTGGCGATGACCTGCAACCAACACCAGCCGCGAAGCGGCAACCTGACGTTGGGTGTCAGCGTCGATCAAATAGTTAGGGCTGACCAATGAATAGCGAAATGATCTCATCTTTGCTAGCGACGAGCGCCGCGATTGTTGCAATGGCTGCTGCGTACATGGCATATCGTGCTGCACGCCAAGCTGCTGTAGCCATTGCTCACGAGCAATGGAATTGGCTTCTTTGGCAATGCGCAGGGTTTCGGAATCTCGCTCTGCATCCTTAGCGGCTAGATACCCTAATGCGTGGCTTCGCAAATGCGACGAATCGTACTCACCAGATGCGATAAGCCTGCGCAATTCGGCTTCGCCAACTTTGTCGAATACATCATCCAGGTTTGCCACGGAACCAAGCCCTAAAAAAAACAATCAGCGTTTATCCGCCGCGCCGTAAAGCCAGCACAAGGCGAAGACATCAATCGCGGCAGATAAACCATGTTGGACTGAACCGCCTGTGGGGCGGTCGTGTTGCGGTAGTTGC
>JBKJOH010000021.1:0-3571 GCA_046593295.1 Polaromonas sp.
ATGCCTGACAATATCGGCATGACAGAGACGACCCAGATGGCGATGATTGGCGAACTGCGCAAGGTGCTCCAATGGTTGCACTGCCCCAAAGGACAATCTCTGTCTGCAGCACAGCAGTTCTACAGCCTGGCTTTCTGATCTCGAAGCGCCGTCGTCGCATTTCTACGCCCCTTGCACACTATTGCGACAAAACCCCCAATACGGCTTCAAATCCACAATCACGCGCCGCTCCCCGAAGCCAGGCACTCGACATGGCACACCCAACGGACATCTGACTTGCTATCAATACAATAGCTGCTTGCGCACATTTTATAAGGGCCGGCGGCTGATTTCATAGTGTCAGCGCTTGAGTTCACGATAAAAGTTTTCGTGCGGCCCCATAGCCAGCAAAACCCGCAAATCTTCAGCCCATTGGTAGGCCAATAAAAACTGCTGATTGACGCAATCAAACTTGTAAACAAATACACCCGAAAGATCACCTTTCTTTTCCTGCCCACGCAGCGGGTTTTCCAGCACAGCGCGAATCGCTGCATGAACAGCCTCGCGTTGGTTGGCATGGAGCTTTTTGTAAGCCCGTTTGAATGCAGGCTTTTGTTCAAGCCGCACGCTCACGCGGTTGGCAGTTCAAACGGCTCGGAGACATCCTCCATGGCGATCAGGACATCGCGCACAAACTCGATCGGCAAGTCAGGGTTATCCAGAGCGGCACGCCCGATCTTGGCCCAATAGGCAACCTGCTGGGGAACAGAGCGCATCTCGGCTTTGGCGCGCCCCTTGGCGGCCTCAAAAAGCGTGTCATCAATTCGGATGGAAATACTCATGGCGAAACCTTGGTGGCAAGTTGCCACAATTGTAGCAACATAGCGGAATTTCTGACAACGGCATCCTCAGTTGGTGACGGGCATTTTCAGCAATCCATCCAGACCGTGCGCCTCTTTCTCAATCGCCAATATGTCGGCAGCAATGGCATCCAGCGTTTCCTCGGCTACGGTCAGCTCTTCAAACACCGTGCCCATGAGCGGGTTGCGCCAACAATACCCAGCAGGTCCAACCACGTTCGCGTCACCGGTGCAAGAGACGCGGTTCAATGACCGCTTACGGTGGACAGAATCCTTGGGCCGACACAACGCAATGTGCTGATTCACGTAAGCGGGTCTGTCCAGTGCAGTCGCGACGGCAATTGAGCCAATATCGGCGGTAATCGAAACCAGCATGTCGCCCTTTCGAACGCGCAAACATGACACGCAGGCCATGTACGAACGTTGGCGCAAGGCGTACCGGGCATTGAAGCGCAAGCACCCCGATAAATCGGATGTCTGGTACTCGCAGCAAATCGCGAAGACACATAACCCTCTCGGTCGCGATGCCAGCAGCATCAAGAAGCACATGTTGTTCTGAGTGGCAACGGTTCAAACCCCGATTCAAGCCGCCTTCAAATACATGTCGATGTGCATCGACGTATAAGGGCACAGAACGCCGCCGCCTTCAGTGCGCTCCAGCATGCCCAGCTCAGCAAGGATGCCAACATCTTCATGCACACGCTTGACATCGCGCCCCACCACCCGCGCCAGCTCCCGCACCGATAGTTCACCCTTGCCCTGCGCTGCCCGCACGATTTCCCAGCGTTTCTCGGACAGTTGGCCAAAGAAGTGGCCGGGGCTCTCAAAATTCAGCACCTCACCCTGGTAAGTAGCCGCAGTAGCCGCCTTGCCCGCAGCACGCAACGCACCCTTCCAGTCGGGTTGCAATGTGATCGTCAAAAATCGTTCGCTCATAGTGCTCTCCTGGCGGCAACTGCCGCAATAAAGTCTTCCACCAACTGCTCCACGCTGACAAAGGTGTAGGGCACCTCGATGCCATCCAAATGGCAGTGGTCGCCCTTGCCGCGCTCATTGTCAAAGCCCACCACCCGCACGCCGTCCACGACATAGACCGCGCTGTACTCGTAGCCGTGCTCCGTGGGCGGCACCGGCGCTGGCACTTTCCACACCACCAGTTCCAGAATCGCACCCTCGGGTGTGATGTTCTTGAAACGGGTAATCAGTTCGGCTGGCATGTTGGCCATTATGCCAACAGTCAAAGGAAATTGCAAAGAAAGTTGGGCGGAAAGTTTTCGCCCAGTTTTCACCTCTGACAAAGCGCTGTTCGGGGCCGTCTTGTTCCAGGCAACCAAGCCAACTTCTCCTCTGAAACACAGCTCACTGCACGCATTCGGGTGGGCTTTTTATCGCCCAAAACGCCCACATACGCTTGCGTCTGAGTTTGTTCCATACCCGTCAAAGAGGACCCAACATGACGCACACCATCCTACGAATCCCGGCTGCCAAATCCCAATCTGGCTACTCCCGCTCCACCATCAACCTGCGCATTGCGCAAGGCCTGTGGACCAAGCCTGTCATCAAGGCCCAGGACGGGCCGCCGCCAGACGCCCAAAATCTCGCAACCCCAGACAACTCTCGCAACTGCGCAGAGCCGCCCAAACTGCCGCTGGCATTTACAGTGATGACCAGTATCAAGCCAACCCGCCTGGGCGCACCACCACTGCCACGAACACCACAGTTTGCGCCAGGCCGAGCCGCAGGCGATGGCTGATCCAGCACGATGCGCAAGCGAGCCGAGACTTCATATCTGCGCTCCAGCGCACTGACTGACACTTGCGAAGCACTGGCGATGTAACTCCCCAGCACCTGCACGGGGCGAAGCCGAGCCGCGCGCACTGACCAACACTACAACGCTGGCAAACCGAAAGCGGTGATGCTGGGTGGACTGACCCACAGCGCGCAGCGCAGCTCAATCAAAAAGTCAGGCCGCCCAGCATGACCGCGCTGCTCGCCAAACTACGCGACAGCTTGGTGGTGATTGGCAATGGCGGTACTCCGCCGTTGCTACTGACTGATGCTACAGACTCACGCGATAGGAAAGCGGTGATGTTGGGTGCGTTGCCATCAGCGCGAAGCGCCATTCAGCAGGCAACGTGCCCGGCATGACCGCGCTGGTGGTGGGCACACCCCCGCTCGCGCGCCGAAGGATCGTCAATGTCTGCCGCCTTCGCGGTAGCTGACTGAGCACCTGCGTAGCACCACGCCATGCTTGGTATGCCGCTCCTGGTTGTTGACCTGTTTGGTGGTGGCGGCTTGCATTCTTTTTGGCCCGGCGGACCTATACCAAGGTAAGCGACTCGGTTGAGTCGTGTTACCGCACCGGCGTTAGGCCCCAAGCCCGCCGACTGTACCGCCTCCCCACCATAATGAAGGCCTATGGCTACCTCTAATAAGCTCGTCCTCTTGGACACGAACTGCCTTGTTCGCGTTTATTTTTCCCCCTTGCGGCCCGTTCTGAGCAGACCAGCCTCCGGCTACGAACTTAAGACGCTTGCGGGTTTGGCAAAGGAACTGAAGAATCTGGCCGCCCGTTCCGACCTGGCTTGGTTAAGCGACAAAGTCATCCAGTCTGAAGTTGATGCGGCGGTTGTACCCCTGACCCGCGTACAACGGCAAGCGGTCGAAGATGACACGCCCGCGATTCAGAAATATGGCAATGGCGAGTTGCTGAAACATTGCGTGGCCACGAG
>JBKJOH010000086.1:0-10546 GCA_046593295.1 Polaromonas sp.
CGGTGTGGAAACGACCTGCCTTTAAGAAGAACTAGTTAATTCATAGAAACATCAACCGGGCCGGCGCGAGCTTTGGCACAATTTGGCGATGAGCTCACCCACCCAACACACCGCGCCCTACCCCTTCAACCGGCCGCGCCGTCTGCGCCGCGACGCTTTCACCCGCAACCTGGTGCGTGAACATGCGCTCACGGCGCACGACCTGATCTATCCGGTTTTTGTGCTCGACGGCAATCAGCGCCGCGAACCGGTGGCCTCAATGCCCGGGGTTGACCGGCTCAGCCTGGACTTGCTGCTGCCGGTGGCTGAAGAATGCGTGAAGCTGGGCATCCCCGTGATGGCGCTGTTCCCGGTGGTCGAGGCCTCGCTCAAAACCGCCAATGGCCGCGAGGCTTTCAATCCGGACGGTCTGGTGCCTCGCGTGGTCAGCGAACTGAAAAAGCGCTTCCCCGATCTGGGCGTGATGACTGACGTGGCGCTGGACCCGTTCACCACGCACGGCCAGGACGGTCTGCCGGACCGCGACGGCTACATCATGAACGACGAAACCATCGAGGTGCTGGTCAAGCAGGCGCTGTGTCAGGCCGGTGCCGGCGTCGACATCGTCGCGCCCAGCGACATGATGGACGGGCGCATCGGTGCGATTCGTGCGGCGCTGGAGACCAAAAACCACATCCACACCCGCATCATGGCCTACAGCGCCAAGTACGCCAGCGCGTTTTATGGGCCCTTCCGCGATGCGGTGGGTTCCAGCGGCAACCTGGGCAAGGCCGACAAGAAGGTCTACCAGATGGACCCCGGCAACAGTGACGAGGCCCTGCGCGAAGTGGCGATGGATATCGCCGAAGGCGCGGACATGGTGATGGTCAAGCCCGGTATGCCCTACCTCGACGTGGTGCGCCGCGTGAAGGATGAATTCAAAGTACCGACCTTCGCCTACCAGGTCAGCGGCGAGTACGCCATGCTCAAAGCCGCCGCCATCAATGGCTGGCTGGATCACGACGCGGTGATGATGGAAAGCCTGCTGGCCTTCAAGCGTGCAGGGGCCGATGGCGTGCTGACTTATTTTGCTTTAGATGCGGCGAGGTTGCTACAAAAATAGGAGCTGGTTACGCCCGTATTTATTGGGCTACAGCCATTTTTTGACCCTAAAACGGCATTAAAACAACCTTTAAACACCGCCAAAGACTGCCCAACGTGCAAATCATAGAATTCACCTTTGATACCCTGCGTTTTGTAGATGCTGTACCTGCCCAGGCCCCCGCCAACGGTTTTGTCTGGGTGCTGCTGGACCGCGACGAGTTGGAAGCTACCCTGCCGCAACTGCAAACCGCCGCGCAGGGCATAGGCGGATCGACCCTGTTAGACCTGCATTGCCAGGATCTTGGCAGCGCGGTGCATCCGTCGCACTACGACTACACCTCGGTGTACGACCTCATCATCTTCCGGCGCCTGGCCACGCAGATCGAAACCCGCGCCGAGACCGAGCACGAGGCCGCGATTGAAACCTATCACGGCCAGGTCGGCGACGACAAAAGCAGAGCACGCATCAAGCCGCGCGGCGGCATGCCAGCGTTTAACCGCATCAGCTCCAAAGCTGTCGGCTTTGCGGTGTTTGACCGCCTGCTGATTAGCGTTCACCCACGCGGCTGCTACGCCGCCAAAAATTTTATCCAGCGTTTTCTGGCCGATGTGAAGTTCAGTGTCGATGCCGTCACGTTGGACCCGGCCAGCGCGCGCAGCCGTATGCCCATCAGCCCGGCAGACCTGGTGCTGCGCATGGTCAACGCCATGGTCGACAGCTATCTTGATTTGCGCAAAGAGCTCACCAGCCAGCTTGAGCACTGGCAGGGCGAACTGCTCAAACCCAACACGCGCTTTAGCAACTGGGGCGCGCTGATGACCGCACGCAGCCAGTTGCATGTGCTCGAAGACCTGTGCGACGAGCAGCGTGATGCCATGCAGGAATGGCTCGATTCACTGCGCGAGCAGCCGCTGTCGACGTTTGCACTGGGTGGCAGTCATGGCGGTGGCAATAGTGGTGGTAAGAGTGGGGGAAATGGCGACAGCGCTGATGCGGTGCTGGCACCAGCAGACCCACATCTGGCTCACACACAGGCGCAGGCCCAGCGCGACCAGCTGGTGGCACGGGCTCGCGATGTGATTGAGCACATCGAGCGCGTGGTGCATCACGCCAGGCGGCTGGAACAATCAGCCGAGACCGTGGTGCAGATCCACTTCAGCGCACAAAGCAACCGCACCAACGACATCATGCGCACGCTGACCGCCTTGACCGCCGTGTTTTTGCCACTCAATCTCATCACCGGCTTCTTCGGCATGAACTTCGAGTTTCTGCCGCTCATCCATCACCCCAGCGCGTTCTGGTGGACGTTTGGCTTCATGCTGTTGCTGGTGCTTGTGGTGGTGGCCGTGTTCTGGCGCAAGCGGTACCTGGCGCGGACACGGCGATAGCTGTGTGACATGAAAAGCCGTTGCGGCATTTTTTGTGACAAGATTAGCAAAAGACTTTAATATTCAAATACTTACGAAAATTAAATCTTGTCAAAATGTCGCCTAAACCCCCATCTTTAGAGATCGTTGCGCAGGTCCACGCAGCCGGGCTGATGGGGCTTGCGCCGCAAAAACTGGAAGCGCTAGCGCCCAGCCTTAGTCGCTCCACCCTCAACCGACGATTAGCCAGCTTGGTTAAAAGCGGCGCAATCCAAGTGCTGGGCGCTGGCCGCGCTACGTATCCGGCTCACCTTTCACACGGGCCGATATTGACGCCTACTTCAACACGCCCTGGCAGCAACGGCCCACAGCCGTTTTCAATGAAGCGCTGCTAAGTACCTCCCCACACATTGAGGCAGGCAAAGCACTGCGTTGCACGCAAATACAGGCGCTCGCCCTGCCGATTGACAAGCGCTTTCTTGCCAGCTTTTTGATTGACCTGTCATGGGGGTCATCGGTACTCGAAGGTGGCAGCTATTCGGCGTTGGACACCGAAGCATTGATTCAATACGGACAGCGCAACAAAGACAAACCCACAGCCGATGCGATTTTGGTACTCAATCACAAACAGGCGGCCGAGTATTTATGGACGCACCGCCTGCTGACAAACGAGAACGTCTGCGCCATGCACGCCCTGCTGACCGACGACCACGCGATGGAACAAGTCGCCGATTCAGACCACTTTTTGCCAGCGCACCAACGCGGCAAAGCGCGTGAGTTTGAAGAGGTCAACCTCGGGCAATCAAGCTACCTGCCGCCATTCAGACCCGGCACGGGCTTTATCGCCAAAACATTTGAGCAACTGCTCATCACGGCCAACACGCTACAGCCCATTGATGCGGCGCTGTATTTGATGACCCGCATCCCCTACCTGAAAGCCTTTGCCAACGGCAACAAACGCACATCACGCCTGGCCGCCAACGTGCCGCTGCTGGCAAGCGACTTGCTGCCGTTTTCGTTTTCAGATGTGGACAAGAGCGACTACATACGCGGCATGGCTGCGTTTTACGAGCTCGGCAGCCTGCACGTCATGGAACAGACTTTTATCAAAGGCTACGCCAAGTCCGTCGTGCGCAGCAGCAACATCCCAGCCAACTTGCGCGGCGTAGGTTTTGATGTGGAAGAGGTAGCGCAAGCGCTAACGGATTTCATCAACACCGGCAGAAGGCCTGGCGACAAGCGGGCGCAGCTGTTTTTAAGCGTCTAGGTTTTTAGCCTTAAATCCAGAGCTACATCAAGCCCTCAGCATTGAAAACCCGCACGCAAGGCATCACCCTTGATTACACCAAGGTTAGCCCGAGAGAGTGGAACACGGCGAGCGCCGTCAGTGGCGACCACGGTCGATTTTTTGAGCATGTTCACTTCATACCCAGCAAGCCAAACACCCTACCCATCAAGAAGATTTTTGCGGCTATTTCTCAAATCGTATAGCCATCAACCTCTCAAACCCAGGACCGACCCAAGCCTTCAGCCTCAAACACCCGCACCACCGCAGGCCGCGCCAGCGCTCGTTGCAGGTAAGGCCCGAGGTGCGGGCGTTCGCGTGCAGGCATTGAGGCAAAGTTGCGCGTCCAGCGGCACAGCATCAGCGTGTAGGCATCGACCGCTGAGTAATGTGCGCCCAGCAGCCAGGGTTTTGCATCTACTTTTTCAAGCCGGGCCAATTCAGCGTCAAGCTGATTGAGCAGCAAACCCACTTTCCGCTCGGCGTTTGCTTTCAGCTCCGCCACACCGACGCTATTGCCCTCATCCATCCAGCGCTCGGCGTAGATGAGCATCATCAGCGATGTTTGCATCGTGTTCGTCAGCCACACCAGCCATTTGTAAAAGTGCGCACGCTCTGCGGTACCAACCGCTGGTGCCAGCGCCGCCTCGGGGTGTGCATCGCACAGGTGCAGGCATATCGCCGCGCTTTCATACAACACCAGATCACCATCGACCAGCACAGGCACTGTGCAGTTTGGATTCAGCTTGCGGTAACTATCCGTTCGGTGCGCACCCGCAGCCGTATCAACAAGGATTTTTTCAAACGGCACACCAATTTCTTCAAGCACGATATGCGCTGCCATGGCGGCGGTACTGGGGGTGTAGTGGAGCTGGATCACAGTTTTATCCCGAACAATTGAATTGCATTTGCTACCAAAATAATAGCTTGTCACGCCCGTATTTATTGGGCTACAGGCCTAAAAGGCATAAAAAACGGCCTGCAAACATCATTTTTGGCCGCTTCAAGCCAAATGAGTCGCCAAAAACGCAAGAGTGCGCTTCATCGCTAATTTTGCGGCTTCAAGCTGGTAGGCACCGCGCTGGTCGCAGTTAAAGCCGTGGTCGGCGTTGTAGATATGTGCTTGGACTTTGGGGTGAGCCTTGATGAGAGCGTTGACACCTTCCATGGGCACCGAATGGTCATGGTCGCTGAAGTGCGCGAGTACCGGGCACTTGGGCGTGCGCGCAATTTCTTCACCAGAGACCATGCCGCCGCCGTAGTAGGGCACCGCTGCGCTCAGGCCACTCAACATGCAGGCCGAGCGCCAGGCCAGAAAACCGCCAAAGCAAAATCCGACGATGCCGACCTTGCCTGCTCCAGCGCTTGCAGCGTGGTCAATCGAGGCCTGAATGTCCTGCATGATGCCCGCACCCGGCAAGGCCATCACAGCGGCTTTCAGGGCGATGCCGGCTGTTATGGTGGCCTCGTTGTAGCCAATGTCGACGCCTTTTTCAACGCGCTCGAACAAGGCTGGCGCAATCGCAAAATAGCCCTGGGCGGCAAAACGGTTGACCACGTCCTGGATGTGCGAGTTAACGCCAAAAATTTCCTGCAACACCACTATGGCACCTTTGGCCTTGCCTTGTGGTTCGGCCACATAGGCCGGAAAAGTAAAACCGTCTGCGGCTTTGAGGTCGATAAATTTACCCATGATGCGAATGCTCCTGTACATTGTTGAACAGCCTAGGTTTGTACACTCAATCGGTATTTTTTGCAGGAGATAAGTCTTTGTCCAAAACAGTTTTAATCACCGGCGCATCACGCGGCATAGGCGCGGCCACTGCGCTACTAGCCGCGAAAGAGGGCAACGCAGTAGCCGTCAACTACGCCAGCAATTCGCTTGCGGCTGATGAAGTGGTGCGGCAAATTCGTGCGCTGGGCGGTCAAGCCATGGCCGTGCAGGCCGACGTGGCCAACGAGGCGCAGGTGCTGGCGATGTTTGAAAAAATCGACGCCAAGTTTGGTCGCTTGAGCGCACTCGTCAACAACGCAGGCGTGGTTGACCAGCCCGCGCGGGTTGATGGCATGAGTTACGAGCGCATCAAGCGCATGTTTGAAATCAACGTCTTCGGCTCCTTCATCTGCGCCCGCGAGGCCGTCAAGCGCATGAGCACGCGCTACCCCGGCGGCGCAGGTGGCGCCATCGTCAACGTGTCGAGCGCGGCAGCGCGCATTGGCTCGCCCGGCCAGTATGTTGACTACGCAGCAGCCAAAGGTGCAATAGACACCTTCACCATCGGCCTGGCGAAGGAAGTGGCGGCTGAAGGCATTCGCGTCAACGCGGTACGGCCCGGCATCATTGAAACTGAAATTCACGCATCAGGCGGTTTGCCAAACCGCGTGCGCGACGTTGCACCGCAAGTGCCTATGCAGCGTGCAGGCACGGCACATGAAGTGGCGCAATCCATCATCTGGCTGTTGTCTGAAAAATCGGGCTACACAACCGGTGCACTGCTGGATATTTCAGGCGGCCGTTGATGGACTTCAAGCCCCTGGTCACCGCAGCGTTCAGCGCGCCGGTGTCTGCTGTAGCCATTGGTCGATCTCTTCAATCGCGGCGTCGGTCGCCAGTGTCAGCGCACGCACACCGCCGGGCGCATCCGGCGTGGGCGCGGGGCGTTGGGCGATCACATTGCGCTGGCCGATGAGCTTTTCGCCAGCGGGCGTGACCTCCAGCAAGGTCACGCGCAAACGGATCAAGCCGACACTGGTATCAGGCGTGCTGAACAGCTGACTGAACTCTTCCAGGTCTATGCGCAGCAACAGCGGCAATACGGTGCTTTGAGCGTTCTGGCTGCGGTTAAGGGCGGCACCGCTGCCCGCATTAAACACAGCACGGCGCTGGCCAAGCTGGTCACGCAGGCGCTGGCGCACCAGTTGCGCAGGCGGCATGGCCCAGCGCGACTGCGCGTAAAGGCGAAGATGCTGTGCATCCTGATAGACCAGCCGATACAGCACAGCCATGTTGTCGAGCGCACCGCCGGGTGTTGCGATGTCATCCAGCGCTATCGGAGGTAAGGGCGGTAAGGGCGGTAAGGGCGCTTGTCGCATGGTGGCCGGGGTACTCAGCAGGTCGGGGCCGAAGTCATACATGTTGGAGCGCGTGGGTTTGTCGGGCAAGCCGGAGCAGGCTGACAGAAATACCAGCGAAGACACCGGAATAAGCAAAAAAGCCGAAATTACAGAGCTAAAAGAGTCTGTGGGCCAATGAGTACGGACATGATCAGCTACTGATTTAATAGCATCCTGCAAACCACTCAAAACTTGTGTTGTCATTTTTTGGCTCCTGTTGCAGAAAAGCCTGCCTCGCCAGGGCCAGGGACGGGCGGGCCATTGCCGAAAATCAGCGCCTGCGGGTTGTCGTCCACGTTGTTCACCGTGCGTCGCAACTGACGCATGGCCCTGGCCGTTTCGTCCGCCACTTCGCCCAGCTTTGGCAGCGTCGCCGCACTAAAGGTTTCCACCCCTGCGGCGAGTGCCGCACCGCCTTCAGCGAGCTTGTCCAGTGGGCCACCTTTCTCGTTCAGGCGGCGCGCCGTGACACCCAGTTCGGCGATGGTCTTGCTGGCCTGATCTGAGGTGCCGCGAAGGGATGTCAAGGTGGCATCCGCATTTTTAACGAACGCAGGAATGTTGACGCGGTCTGGGCCGAGCTGCGCATTCATGGTCGCCTGAATGCTGGTCGACAAACTGCTGACGCTGCTGGCGGCCTGCCCGATTTGAGTGATGGCGGCAGTGATGGCCTTTTGATTGTCTTCAGACAAAACTTTATTGACGCTGATGCTGGCCGCCTCCACTTGCTTCAATATGGCCTCGCCCTGTTTGAGAAATTTGTCTAGGCCTCCCACTTTGAGCGGAATGCGCGGCGGGTTGCTGTCGTTGGGCACCAAGCGCTCGGTTGATTCACCCGTGTCGTCAAGCTGTATAAAACCCAGACCCGTCACGCCTTGTGAAGCGACGCTTGCAAACACCGACTTGGTCATCGGTGCAGCCCGGTCAATCGACACCCGCAGCAGCACATTGCCCTTGACCTTGCTATCAAACCCAATCATCTCGATCTTGCCAACCGGCACGCCGCGAAACACCACCGAGCCTTGCGCCCGTATGCCCGACAAGGTTTCTTTGGTGCTCATCTCGTACAGGTCACGCTCGGTGTTGTCGCGCGTGAGCCAGACCGCCAGCAGCGCAAGCAGGGCAGTGACCACCAGCACAAATACGCCAGCAACCAGGGCATGGGCTTTGTTTTCCATTTTGAGTCCTTCGCTCTAAGTAAACATAAACATGTTCAGAAATTCATTTGACGGGATGAAGTGCAAGGCGCACGGAGGAGGGTTTTTGGGGTCAGAGTCCAAATTCATCGTGCCCTTGGCACGCCCTTCGGGTGCGATGCTGTGCATCGTAATGAAATTGGCGTCTGACCCCAAAAACCCTCCGAGCACCGCGCAACGCTGCAATTCGCCCGACAAGTGGATTTATTGGCATGTTTAAACCGTAAAAGGGTGTTCGCGGAGTAACTCCATCGCGCGCTGGCCTCGTTCACCAAGAAAAAATTCGTGAATGAACGGATGCGAAAACGCCACCACCTCTTTCGGCACATCGTTGATGATGACCTTTTGATCGGCCAGCACCGCAATGCGGGTGCTGAGTTCAAACAGCGTGTCAAGATCGTGCGTCACCATCACCACCGTCAGGCCCATCTCCCGATGCAGGGCACGCAGCAGCAGACAAAAACTGTCGGAACTTTCCGGGTCCAGGCCAGCGGTTGGCTCATCGAGCAGCAGCAGCGGCGGGTCCATGATGAGGGCACGCGCCAGCGCCACCCGTTTAATCATGCCGCCCGACAGCTCACTCGGCATCTTGTCGGCGGTGTCTGCGGCGAGGCCCACCATCTGCAGCTTGGCCATTGCCGCATTGCGGATCAGCTCAAAGGGCAAAACTTTCAGCTCGCGCAGCGGAAAGGCAATGTTTTCAAGCACAGTAAAAGCCGAGAACAACGCCCCCTGCTGAAACAGCATGCCAACGCGACTGGCCGCGCCGCGCTTGCCAAGTTCAGAGGCGGGCTTGCCCAACACCGTGACGGAGCCTTTAGCCGGATTCTCCAGACCCAATATTTGCCGCAGTAACACTGTTTTGCCACTGCCCGAGCCACCGACCAAAGACAGCACCTCGCCACGCACAACGGTTAAATCCAAATCTTTATGCACGACAGACTCTTTGTCGCCGTTGTAGAAAACGGTCCAGAGTTTTTTGATTTCAACGACGTTATCAAGCACTAGATGCCTACGTTCTTGAACAGCACCGCGAACAATGCATCCACCAAAATAACGACCGTGATGGAAGTCACCACCGATGCCGTTGTGCCCTGCCCCAGGCTTTCGGTATTCGGCTTGACGCGCAAACCATAGTGGCAGCCGACCAGCGCAATCAACACACCAAACACGACCGACTTGGCGGTTGCCAGCGTCAGATTGGAGACCGCAACGGCGGCTGGCAGGGCGTTGATGAAAAACGCCGGGGTCACGTCCATCGTCGCAGATGCCGCCAACATGCCGCCCAGTAAGGCCGCAATCGTGGTCCAGACGCTGATGAGCGGCATCACCACGGCAAGTGCCAGAGCCCGCGGCATGACCAGCCTGAACCCCGTGGCAATGCCCATGACGCGCATGGCATCAAGTTCTTCGGTGACGCGCATCACGCCAATCTGCGCGGTAATTGCCGAGCCCGAGCGCCCGGCAATCAGGATTGCGGCCAGCACCGGCCCGAGTTCGCGGATCAGCGAAATGCCCAGAATGTTGACGATGAACGCATTAGCGCCAAACTGCCTGAGCTGCTGCGAGATCAGGTAGGCCAGCACCACGCCAATCAAAAACCCCACCAGCGCGGTGATGGGCAAAGCCGTAGCGCCAATGTGATACAGATGCCCCGACAAGTCACGCCACGGGCCTTCCTGCGGGTGCCTGATGAGGCGAATGATGTCGAGCAGCAACTGGCCGATCAGCCGAACCAGCGACTTGAAGTGGCCAACAAAATTCAGCAGGCGGCTACCCAAGCCGACCAGCAAGGCAGTCCAGTTGTACTTGTGAGGCTTGACGGTTGCCGGTGGAAATTTGGCTACGGTTTCCAGCACGGCCCGCGGGCCTGGCTCAATCTCAATATTGGCGGGCCAGGCCCGCCCCCAGTGGCTCCACAGCAGTTGCGCGCCCAGGTAATCGAGCTTGTCGATTTGCGCCATGTTCCAGTGCGTGCCTTTGTTTGCAGCGCCATCCAGGCTCTTTAGTTGCGCCGCCAGCGCGTCCCACACCGGCTTAGCCGTAAGGCTGGAGGCCGTCCACGCGCCGATCAGGCTCAAGCGCCGACCTTCGGGCGTATCCTGTTGCTCAATAAGCGGCGTAGATGAGTCCATGAACGTGCAAGGGGAAAATACAAGGCACAAAATTGCCATGGTAACTGCATGAAGCACTCATTTTGTGACCCGGCCAGGCGCTGTCGCTGATGTCCTACAGGGCGCTACAGGGCGGTCAGGCCGCGATTTCAAACCTGCTTTTTAAAACTACATCCATCGGTCATTCGGGCGGTAAGTCGGGCGGTAAGTCGGGCGTTAGGCGGTAAAGGCAAAATGTCAGTCTGCCAGACACAAAACATCCCGATAACAAAGGGTACTTCTAGAAATTCAGATTTTCGGGATGAAGTGCAAGGCGCACGGAGCGCAGGAACCGGAACGTACTTCAGGTACGTGAGGATTTCGAGCACCGCGCAACGCCGCAATTC
>JBKJOH010000168.1:0-4504 GCA_046593295.1 Polaromonas sp.
GAAAGAAGTCAGGTCTCGACATCCCACCTTTCACCGCTCGCCCTTGATGATCTTGCTGACCGTCGAATTGGGTATTTCCTACTGACACGAATTCGGCATAACGGCGCTACGCCACCGCCCGCCCTTTGACGAACTGGGCAAGAATCCAATCCGTGGCCAGCCAGTCCGGGCGGTCTGCCTGGCCCAGGGTGGCCCGGTAGCTGCTCCAGGGGTAGTGTGAAATGGCCCTGACCATCCTGGCGCGCAACGGATTCAACACGATGTAGCGGGCCAGTTCTAGGAGGTATCAGTGGGGCCGCCCGGCGGGAAGGGCACCACAAGTCGCAGAGGCTTATTTGGAAAACTTTGTGCGGCGGACCATGACGCGGCAAGCAGCACCATACTGCCCAGCACTGAGCGGCACACCAGCCTGGCAGCAAAAAATCGGGATGTGGCCATCTAGCAGCTTGTCGGACTTTGGGCATCGGCTGCAAAAGCGCCGCAGCGGTCCATTTTTCACCGGCTTTTTGTCCCATAGCTGGGCTATGGGCCTGCAAATCCGGCAGAAACTGTCCTCGCTGGGGCTCTTTTTCGCTATCGATGCCAAAAGCCCGACAGGCGGCTAGTTCTCCTTTAAGTTGCGACAAGGAAGATCGACTTTACAGAAACATAATCGATCTGTTAATTGATATTTAACGGACTAAAACATTAGCAGTTCATCACTGCTCCGCAAAAGCCCGCTCAACCACAAAGTCACCGGGTTTGGACGTATTGCCCTCCTTGAAGCCCCTACCTTCGAGCAGGTGCTTCAAGTCCTTCAGCATGTGCGGGCTGCCGCAAATCATCACGCGGTCATGGGCTACGTCGAGTGCGGGCAGTTTTAAATCTTCAAACATCTTGCCGGACTCGATCAAGTCCGTCACCCGGCCCATGTTGCGGTAGGACTGGCGCGTCACCGTGGGGTAGTACAGCAGCTGCTTCTGGATCATCTCGCCGAGGAATTCGTGCTGCGGCAGGTGGTCGAGCACCAGATCGTGATAGGCCAGCTCGTCGGCCTGGCGTACACCGTGTACCAGAACGACTTGCTCAAACGCTTCGTAGGTAGCCGGGTCGCGGATCACGCTCATGAAAGGCGCGAGGCCGGTGCCGGTGGATAGCAAATACAGCCGTTTGCCGGGCAGCAGGTAGTCAATCAGTAGCGTGCCGGTTGGTTTGCGCCCGACGATGATGTTGTCGCCCACCTGGATGTGCTGCAGGCGTGAGGTGAGCGGGCCATTGGCTACCTTGATGCTTAAAAACTCAAGGTGCTCTTCATAGTTGGCGCTGACGATGCTGTAGGCCCGCAAGAGCGGTTTGTCATTGACGCGCAGGCCAAGCATGGTGAAGTGACCATTGCTAAAGCGCAGTGACGGGTCACGGGTAGTGGTGAAGGTAAACAGCGTGTCAGTCCAGTGGTGAACGGACAGAACTTTTTCTTCGTTAAAGGCGCTCATGGTGGGTGCAGTCAGTAAACAGGGACTGCCAAATTTTAGCGTTTCGTAAGTAGCCGAATCCGCATAAGCTTATGGGCACTTCTATAAATTCATTTTTCGGGCGAATTGCTGCGTTGCGCGGTGCTCGCAATCCTCACGTACCTGAAGTACGTTCCGGTTGCTGCGCTCCGTGCGCCTTGCACTTCATCCCGAAAATCTGAATTTCTAGAAGCGCCCTTATTTGCACGCTTGCGTGACGACTAAGCGAA
The DNA here is from genome assembly GCA_046593295.1 of Polaromonas sp. Taxonomy (GTDB): domain Bacteria; phylum Pseudomonadota; class Gammaproteobacteria; order Burkholderiales; family Burkholderiaceae_C; genus Polaromonas. The sequence goes on from JBKJOH010000168.1 coordinate 1,721, forward strand.
ATGGTCAAACGACGCGAATGTGCTGTCGACCAGCTGGCCTTGCGCATCCACAAGCAGTAGTCCCGGCAACTTGTCGCTTACTTGGTCAATGTGGCCTATGCGCGTAACGACGGTCTGGCTTTGCAGGGATGTCGCCTCGACTGCGTTGCGTGCTGCACGCGGCGCTGTAAACGCCAGTTCGTAGTCGTCTCCACCTGAAAACACGTAAAAAAGTGGGTTTTGAAGCTCTTTTTGACCCTTAAAAGTCCCTCTAGCCCAATCAATACGGGCGTGAGCAGCTAGCAAATTAATAGCGTATGACGTGTCAATCGTTGCGCCCACCCCGGACGCTTTCAGGATGTGACCTAGGTCACCAGCCAGCCCGTCGCTGATGTCTATGGCCGACGTGGCGATACCGCGCAGGGCCTGGCCTAGGGCTACGCGCGGCGTGGGTTGCTCTAGCCTTGCCTTGGCGTTCGCAAGCACGTCTGCGGGCAACTCCATGCCGCCCGCTAAATTTCCCCGCAGTGCCTCCAGCGCCAGCCGCGCATCGCCAAGCGTGCCGCTGACGTAGATGTCGTCACCAGCCTGCGCGCCCGAGCGCAGCAAGGCTTGACTTTTGCCGTTTGCCACAGGCACTTCGCCAAACACCGTGATGCAGATATTCAGTGGCCCCTGCGTGGTGTCGCCGCCAATCAACTCGCACTGGTGCGCGTCGGCCAGTGCCCACATCCCGCTTGAGAACGCTTTGAGCCAGGCCTCGTCTACTTTGGGCAGGGCCAGTGCGAGGGTGAAAGCCAGTGGCTTGGCACCGCATGCGGCCAAGTCGCTTAAATTAACAGCCAGCGCTTTATGCCCCAGTGTTTGCGGGTCAACGTCGGCAAAAAAGTGCCGCCCTTCCACGAGCATGTCGCTGGAAATCGCCATTTGCGTACCTGGCGCTGGCTGCAACAGTGCGCAGTCGTCGCCCACGCCGAGCACCGCCCGTTTGGCGGGGCGCGCGAAGTAGCGGGCGATCAGGTCGAACTCACCCATTGGTTTTACTCTGGCACAAAAAAGCTGTGCGGATGGCTGCGCCAGCGGGCCCAGATCACGCTTGAGATGCGGGCACGGTCTACGCCGCTGACGTTGTGGGCCTGCAATGCGAGGCGAAAGGCGCAGTAAAAGCTGACGCTTAAATTAAGCACGCCAATCAGCGGAATGGCGGCCACGCACCACCAGAAAATCGGTAGGTGCAATACGTCTAGACCCATCGACGCGGCAGCCGCTGCCAGTTGCCCGGTTGAAAGTGTGACGTGGCGCGCTTCAAGCTCGAAGCCAAAAAAGCCTGTGAAGGCGGGAATTAAACCCAGCATAAAGCCGAGCGAAATATTAGAAGCAAAACCCGCCATATTGCTGCGCATAAAGCGTGACAGCCGGCCCGCCCGCTCCGCGCCCAGTGCGGCGGTAAAGCGTGGGTTGTGGGCAATGGCAGAGTCCAGCCGGTGCAGCACAAACCAGTTTTCTGCCCAGCCCGCCACCATGCTGGAGGCAAACAAAATCAAGCCCGTGAACGCAGCCCACAACAAGGTGGGGCCGAGCAGCGTCAGGGTGGTTAACACATGCTCCGCTTCTTTGTGGTTAATCATCGGGTGGCCAAGCAGCAACTGCACCAGCACATTGACCAGCAGCACGCAGGGCACCACCATAAACACATTGCCAAAAACCGCTGCCACCTGCGAGCGCACCAGGTGCGTGACTTCATCGACAAATTCACTCACTGCACCCGCAGAGTTGATGTCTTTGAGCTTGGCCGCCATGGCGGGCGCTGTCATGGCGGGCTGTTTGGTGGCCAGCGTGAGATGCAGCAACTGAATCAGGATGAAGGTCGCCGAGTAAGCCAGGCCAGCCCAGAAGCCGCTCCAGAAAGCTGACAGGCCAACGCCCACCACCATGAACTTGAGCAGCGTCGTCAGCGCGGTCACGGCACCGCCGCCCATGGCCTTGCCGAGCATGGCGCGGTATTCGCTGCGGTCGCGAGTGATGTAGTGCTCGCCGACCTCTGAGCTGCGCTCTGCCATCTTGGCCGACAGCAAGGTGGAGTTGGCACTGATCAGCGCGCCTATGCTTTTGCTTTCCTGCGCAATGATGACGCGGTGTGACAGCAGCTTGATGGCGGCCATGGCGGGCGCGGGTGACAACAGGGCATCTAGCAGCTCGCGCACCCGCATGATGCGCGCGCGCATCTGGCGCAACCTGAACACTATGCCGATTGAGATACCGTTTTCTTCCAGATGGGCGTAAATGCTGTTGATGGCCTGCCGGCACGCATCGAGCTGACCTCGGTACTGAGCGACTACAACGTTCAGTTGTGCTTCGTCATGTTGTGCATTGAAGAGCGCTGTGCGAAGCTCTTTAACATCTGCCGGCAGCACGTGAAAGGCCTTGATGTCGCCCGTACCGCGGTCCATGCGCAGCCGCAGCTCAGGCGCAAAACCGGCAGCCCGGATTTGCGCCGTGCAGTAGGTGATGGCATCCATCAGGTTGTGTTGCCAGTGCAGCGTGTCGGCCTCTGGCTCGGTCGACAGCAGGCGCGCCAGCTGGCCCACCTGCGTTTCATCGAGTGCGCTCATCCATTGCGCATCAAAGCGGGTAGGCGCTACCAGCGAGAAAAGTTCTGATGCATCTATGGTTTCAGGTGTGCCGGGCAGCATCTTGCGGCGCAGGCGATCCGCCAGCTCGCTGACAAAAGCAGTACGCGGCGCAAGATGCTGCCCGGCACACCTGAAACCATAGATGCATCAGAACTTTTCTCGCTGGTAGCGC
>JBKJOH010000305.1:0-7223 GCA_046593295.1 Polaromonas sp.
ACTTCCAACGGGTAGTGCAGCCGTTTTAGCACCTTGCGCAGCTCGCCTATCATCGCCATTGGGGTCGTCTCTGTCATGCCGATATTGTCAAGCATGGCTTACTGCGACAGAACCGTAAAAAGGCGTTTCGGCCTATTCCAGCTTTGGTACCACCGCCAGAAGTAGTTTCAGCGTTTATCGATATTGCCGAAGCCATGTTCGGGCGGTTAGTAGAAAACGAAAAACAAGCCCAAACCCTCGCCACCCTCCGCGACACCCTGCTCCCGCGCCTGATCTCGGGGCAGTTGCGGTTGGAAGAGGCAAAATCTGTAAATACAAAAAAACCATAAGCGAGGAATGCATGTCAGAAATTTTGGTAGGAGTATTGCAGCCTGGCGCACGCCCAGTAGGCGTTGGCATTAACGCCGCAAGGCGCGGGGTAGCTATGTTCGCAGGCGTTCCCAGAGGGGTGATTGTTAAAAACTGTCCGCCAATGGAGCTGGCTGCCGAGTGCTTTTGCACCTTGCTTGCAGATGCGTTGGGGGTGAAAACGCCACCGTGCGGTATTGTGTACGAGCAGGCTACGCCGCTTTTTGCCAGCGTTGACGTTCAAGCACCTAACCTGATGCAGCAGTTCCACATTGACCCAAATGCACCAGGTAAGGCAGAGATTCAAGCACTGGTTGCCGAACTGGTGGCGTGGATTGGATTAGGGCGGTTAATAGCGTTGGATATTTTGATACGCAATTCAGACCGCCATCCGGGTAACTTGCTAACGGATGGACAAGATTATTGGGCCATTGACCATGGGCGAACGCTAGAAATTGACCCGCTTCACCCGTATAAAGAGCATAAAATTTACAGGGTTATTGCGGACTGTGCAAATTCGTTGGACTGTGCCAACGTGGAGGCCAGTGCCATTAGCAATGCGCTAACTTTTCCGACCGACTGTGCGCTTGCAGCCGCTGCTGAAATGGGCAATCATGCGCTGGTAGCGGCCTTTGCGCAGCCGTTTGCACAACAGGTGGCTGCCCGTTTGCCTGCGCTGGCATCATCTATCAAGGGGCTTTTATGACTACAGAACTACTTTTGGTAAAAGTGTCTACGCTGCCTGCAAGTACAGGCGCATGGCGTGCGGTGTATTGGGAGCCAGTCATGCAAACTGGCGAGCGCATTTGCGTGGGATTTTTAACTGCTTGGGAGCAACAATCCAAAGCCGTTTTGACGATTCGCCCTGATTTGTTGGCCACCTTGTTTGGCGCGGCTGGAAGCAAGGCACATGGGTTGCTGGAGCGCACGTTTCGATTGTTGAATGCTCGGCTGGCCGATGCGCCTGCGCTGCAAGTCACGGCGGCATCTATATCTGGCATTTATTTTGGCGAGGTGGAGGTTAGCCACGTGAATAGTTATGCCGATTTGTTGCGTGTGGCTAAATTAATGAGCTCGAGTTTGGCTACGTTTGCCGAACCAGATGATCCCGATGCGGCAGATATGGAGGATGCTCGCCCCGAACAATCACAGCCTGCGCGGCAGTTTGCAACACGGATTCGTGATTTGGTTGTCGCCCGTAACGTTTCGCTGGGGGCGTATTTCAACCGTGAGGCATCGCTTATGAGCCCTCGCCGCCTGACAAAGTTTGGATTTTTGTCGGATTCCTTGGTTGCACACTTTGGTGTCTTACAGCCAAGCAAAATGAGAGACACCGTGCGAACCACCCGTGGGTTGATTGCTGAACTCTCGCTGGCACAACGCGCAAGTGAGCGCACCAGCTTGCTTGTATTGGGCTTTCCGCCCTTAGAAAGCCCTAATTTGACGGACAAGGAGCGCAGCATTGTGCAGGACTACACCGAGGAACTATCACTAGAGGCTGAAGAGTTCCGCGTAGGGTTTGCCAGTGCTGATACGGACAATGCAGCATGTGAAGCATTGCTGAGTGCGCTCTAACACAGTGGCGATCCCTACCCTCGCCACCCTGCTCCCGCGCCTGATCTCGGGCCAGTTGCGGCTGCCAGAGCTTGAAAGCGTTGTCCCACCGGGCTGATCTGCAGACAATAAAAAACCCGCCGAAGCGGGTTCGTTAGAACGCGAGGTATGCGTGCTTACGCGGTCTTCTTCACGGGTGGTTGTTTAGTACCTTTGTCAAACACTGACCCCCCGTGGTTGAATCGCGTCAGCGATTGACCACGGAATTTGTCTTCTCTCTCTCCGCATCACGATGCACTCCCGCCAATCTTGGTAGATTTGCAGGGCATATCAAATCGGAAGCAACAAGTACGAAAGACTCTGAACTCCAGAAGCAGCCTGTAGTCATTTTGGAAAAAATCAGCACGCTTGAGCAGAGGTACTACCCTGAATCATCGTCACATCTAAGGCTCATTCAGGAGTTATTGGGGTCAGACACCAATTTCGTTGCGGTGCATCGCACCCTCCGGGCGAGCCGTAGGCTCGACGAATTTGGGCTCTGACCCCAAAAACGCTCAAGGCTAATTGACCGAATTGCCCTGGTTGCCGCCCGAGCTGGAAGGCGAGTTCTGCACGATAGGCGCAGGCGCGGTGTACACAGTGCCATCGTTGCTGCGAATGCTGGTGCCATCAACCGTTATCTTGCTGCCAACCGCAGGCGCTTGCGCGGTTTCCAGTGTGCGGCGTGAACCGTCTTCCATGCGAATGCCGACCTGGTAGACGGTTTCTTTGCGCACGTTTTTCTCGATCGTATTGCCAGCAAAACCACCGCCCACAGCACCAATAATGCTGCCCAAAATTTTGCCGTTGCCCTGTCCGACTTGGTTGCCAAGTACCGCGCCCAGCACACCGCCCGCAACCGCACCAGCACCCACGCCATCAGGCTTGGTAGAGCGGGTGACAGGGGTTACAGACTCAATCGAGCCACACGACGCACACACTCGCACAGCGGGCGCAGGCGCAGCTATCGCAACCGGGTAAGGCGAAGGCGCTGGGGCAGCACCCGCGTAACCGGGTACAGGGTTGGGACTAGGCGCTGGAGTGGGTTTTGGAGTTGCCTTAACCACCTTTTTAGCGGGCGCAGGCGCTGGTTGGGCGGTGGCCGGTGCCGGCTTTTCAATCAGGTCATCGTTGGCGTTGGCGTTGGCCGATGCTCCGGCTTTTTGTGCTGCGGCCGTTGCGGCTGATGCAGCGGGCGAGGCCAGTACCACCTGGGCCGCAGGCGCGCTTGCAACCATGGGTGCAGGTGTGCGCTGCTGGTAAATCATGGTGCCGCCCATGCCCAGCACGGCGACCCCCAGAATACCAACAGCAGCCCACATCGGCTTGCTGTTGGATGATGCCGTTGGTTGACCTGGTTGCAGGTTGTCGGTGTTTGTGTTCATGGCTGTACTCATTACGATGGCCCTCCAGTTAATCCGTTTAAAAAAACCGCTACGACAAGGATACGCCAGAGCGCACCAAGCTGCCACGTGAGTATTTAACGTCCTACCAAGACAGAAAGACCACAAGGCAAACGGGTTAGGGTGTATCGCTTAGGTAAATTCAATGTAAGAGAAGGTAAAGCGTTCAGTTCTGTCGCAATAGTGAGCAAGGGGCGGAGAAAGGTGGCGACCGGGCTTCGAGATCAAAACGCCAGGCTGTAGAACTGGTCAGCTGCGGAGATGGCTTGTCCACCGAGGGTATCCTGAATTTTGTGTAAACGGCGCGTAGGTATTATGGTTTGGGCATCCTTTCCTCGAACATGATGGTAAATCGGATCAGCGCGCTTTTCCAATCCCGAAGCGGCATCGTCCATTTTTTACTGATGTTACCCAGTGCCATGTAGAACAATTTCAGCAGCGCATCATCATTGGGAAACGAGCCTCTTGCCTTGCTGACTTTGCGCAAACTCATGTTCACTGATTCGATGGCGTTGGTCGTGTAAATGATGCATCGAATGTCTGGCGGATATTCAAAGAATGGTGTGATCCGTGACCAGTTGCTGCGCCATGATTTCACAATGGTGGGGTACTCATTGCCCCACTTGTCCTCGAACTCCTGCAAGCGCCGCAGGGCCTCATCGGCTGTGGCTGCGGTGTAGATGCTCCTGAGGTCGGCAGCCACCGTTTTGCGCAGCTTCCAGCCCACGTAGTTCAGGCTGTGGCGCACCATGTGCACGATGCAAAGCTGCACGGCTGTTTGGGGGTACACCGCCTCGACTGCCACCACTGCCTACGGCAGTGGTTGTGCCCGATATTCCGGGTTGTTTTTCTGCGGGCGACATCTTAGAGCAGGCGTTTGAGAACGCGGCTGAGGCGATTGAGGCGCATTGCGAACTTCTGGCAGAAGACGACCAAGAGATGCCCTTACCCAAGCCCATGCAGATGCACCAAGAGTCGGGCGATTTTGATGGCTGGACTTGGGGTGTAGTGGATGTGCCGATTGCTTATTCCAAGTAGCTTTCTAATTGAGACTAATTATGGGAAAATAGGCGCGTCAATATTTCTTTGAAAATGCGTTTATGGCACGACCACGTCAAGTCGATCTGGAATTGGTATGTCAAGCCCAGGTAATCGCGAAGGAGGCGCTCAAGGCGGGCGACCTTCAGGCGTTCTGCCGCGCGTTGGCGGTGTTGTTGCCGGAGCTTCTGGATGCGTCGCTGGAGCAGACGGCGTTGGTGTTGTGCGTAGGGCGGGCAACGGTGCCACGACTGCAAGCGCGACTGCGTCGGCAATGTGTTGAGCCGCACGCGATATCACCAAGCCGGGGAGGTCGCCGTAGGGCATCGTTGATGCCAGAGGAGGAGCGCAGCTTCTTGGAGCCTTGGGCGCAGGCGTCGGCCACAGGGGAGATGCTGGTTGTTGCGCCACTGCGCGCTGCGTTGGCGCAAAGACTGGGGCGTCCTGTTGCGGCTTCGGTGGTGTATCGAATGCTGGCGCGTCATGACTGGCGCAAGGTGGCGCCAGACACCCGGCACCCAAAGAGTGATCCGCAGGTACAAGAGGAGTGGAAAAAAAACTCCCGCAAACGCTGGCGGCCCTTATGAGGCCCGAAGAAGTTCGGGGTCGTCGGGTGCGGCTGATGTTCCAAGACGAGGCGCGCTTTGGACGCATGGTACGGATTCGTCGCTGTTGGACACCCAGCCCTGCGCGACCCGTGGTGTGCAACGGCTACGAGCGCGAGTTTGTCTACGTTTACGGGGCAGTCAGCCCCATTGAGGGAGAACTGGACTGGATGACTTGTCGGCAAATGAATACCGATCATATGACTGCGTTCTTGGCGCAAGTCAGTGCGGCCCATAAGGACGAGTTCATGCTGATGGTGGTGGATGGTGCCAGCTCTCATGTATCCAAAGGCTTGGTGGTGCCGGAGAATATTCGCCTGTTGCGCCTGCCGCCGTATGCGCCCGAACTCAACCCGCAAGAGCATGTCTGGGATGAGGTACGCGAGAAGGAATTTCCGAATCGAGTGTTTGCCGACCTCCCCGGTGTGATTCGTCAGTTGAAAGCCGGTCTTCCTCGCTTGGCCGCCAATAATTCCGGTCTACGCAGCCTCACAGCGTGGCCTTGGATAATTAGTCTCAATTTGAACGCTACCTAGAATTAGAAGCCTAGGGACATAAAACTGATGGTCACAGCGGGGCAGGCAGGGTTTTTTCGTAACCGGTGGCGGGGATATCCGGGGAGGAGATCTCTTTGTCGCGGATTGCAAAAAGGCTTTCCAGATCCCGGTTACGGTTTTCTGTTTCTTCATCGGCGGTCGATTCAAAGTGCGCCAAGGGCACGGCTACGGCTGGCGTAGCCGTCTGCATGGTGGCGGGCAAGTCATCAGGCATGAGCGACGCTAGCAGCGCGGCTGACCCCGCTACCTCCGGTTTTGTGATGCTGTCTTGCCAGTAGGCTTTTTCGGGCAATGTCTGGTAGGGGCAGGTGTCGCCAAGCTCAAGCTGCCAGGAAATGCCATGCAATCAGGATGAAGCATTGGATTCAAATCTTTCGATGTCTGCCATCAGTGTGTTCTGAAACGCAAAGGCGTAGTCCATCAAACGGGGATCCCAGTGTTTGACGATCAGCCGTAAATACATGCCCTGCCCACGGGTGCGGCTCAACACTGTCAGCATGTGGCATTCGATCCAGCCACGCGGGATGCCGCTTTTACGCAGCACACCGTGCAGCAATACCTGCACCAGCTGGTGCCGTGTGGCGCTTTCAGAACCCTCCTGAATCGAGAGTCCGTGATCGGTATTGGGGCCCTGCGAGTGGGCGGCATCCAGTTTGATGCGTTGAAACAGTTTGCTGAAAAAAGTTTTCATGTTCAGGAAGGGTCAGTCGGGATGTGGGCCGCAATTTGACAGTATACGAATCGATTTTTATAAGGCGGTACTGGAATATTAGCCAGATTTGCCCCCGGAAGCCAGTGATAGAGACAGTTTTGTGTCGCAGGTGCCGCTGTAGATGCCTGCAAACTGTGCTGGCAAGCAGGTTTGTACCAGCGCGATTGGCCGGTCTGTGATAACTTCCATCTCCACTCAAAATAAGGGAGACAGCTATATGTTCAATTTAGACCGGCTGGCACCCGAGCGGCTGCTGGGTATGCGCCGCGGTATCGAAAAAGAGAGCCTGCGTACACAGCCCAGCGGTAATTTGGCGTTGACTCCGCACCCGGCAGCACTGGGCTCGGCCCTGACGCATCCCAGCATTACCACTGACTTCAGCGAATCCCAGGTTGAGCTGGTGACCGGCGTACATGCCAGCGTGGATGCGGCGCTGGACGAGCTCACGCAGAGTCACCAGTTCACCTACCGCACTTTGAAATCGGTTGGCGATGAAATGCTCTGGGTGTCGAGCATGCCCTGCGGCTTGCCGACCGACGAGACCATTCCTGTGGCGCGGTTTGGCTCGTCCAATGTGGGCCGCGCCAAGAGTGTTTATCGCCTTGGCCTGTCGCACCGCTATGGCCGGCGGATGCAGATGATTTCGGGCATTCACTACAACTGGTCTTTTCCGGGGGTTAGCAGCGAGCAGTACTTTGGTTTGATTCGTAATTTTCGGCGGCAAGCGTTTTTGCTGCTGTATTTGTTTGGTGCTTCGCCCGCTGTGTGCTCGACCTTTGTGGCCGGCCGCCAGCACGAGCTGCAAGCGCTTAACAGCGGCACCATGTACATGCCGCACGGCACTTCGCTACGCATGGGCCGCCTGGGTTACCAGAGCGATGCGCAGGCCTCGCTGGCCGTCAGCTACAACAGCCTGGAAGGCTACGGCGCGTCATTGCAGGACGCGCTGACACGGCCTTACCCGGCG
>JBKJOH010000191.1:0-11281 GCA_046593295.1 Polaromonas sp.
GGCGGACCCGACCACCAACCGCGAGCGACTGTCCAGCGGCATCCTGCTTGGCCGAGAGCCGCATGAACCGACCTTCACGCGCAATGGCAAGGAGCTCTGGGTGACATTGCGCGGTGAAGACCGTATTGCCATTGTCGATGTCGATCTGGCCTTGAAGCAAGTCGGTGGTGCGCCCCACAACGCCGTGCGAGCCTATGTGCCGACGCTCAACGGCCCGGCGCAGGTCTGGTTTTCGAAAGACGGCACGCTGGCCTTCGTCATCAGCCAGAAAGCAGCGCAGCTCGAAATTCTTCAAGTAAATCCTGACGCAAATGGCTATTCGCGGCCCAAGCGCCTGCGGATGGTCGACCTTGGCATGCAGGACAAGCCGGCCTTCACGCCGTTTCAGAAGCTCTCGCCCGATGGCAGCCAGATGTGGCTGTCGCACAAGCTGGCCGATGCAGTGTCGATTGTTTCGGTGAAAGATCCGGGTACTGTATTACTGACCATACCTCTGGGCGAGCTGGCCAGGCCCAACCACCTGGAATTTGTTGACAATGCACGCGGTCAGGTCACCTACATGAGTTTGGCGCGGGTCGATGACGACGGGCCGAATGGCGCGGCATCCAGTCGCCTGGCCATCATTGATCGCTCCGTGCCGCTGGCGCAGCAAAAAGTGGTCGGCATGGTCTATACCGGCGGCCGTGAGGCGCATGGCTTGTGGACGAATCCGGCCAACAACCTGCTGTATGTGGCGCACGAGCAGGATGAGTTACCGGGTACGCCGAACGCCGGCCAAGTGGTGTGCTCAGCCTTCGATGTGTCGACACCGCTGCAGCCCAAACTCATCACGCAAATTCCGCTGGGTTCGCTCAAACTGCCATCTGGCGAGTTGCGCAACAAGAAGAGTATCAACCTGGTTTATGTGCGCCCTGGCACCAAGGGGCAGACCGCATGACGGACCACAGCGCGCATCAGGGCGCTGGCCCTGCGAGGAGCGCCGACAGATCAAGCTCGTTTGAGTCGGAGATGGATATCGGCATGGCCCGCATGATGCAAGACATGCACAGCCCCGGCTACACCGGGCGGCCCGATACCGACTTCCTGGCCATGATGATTCCTCACCATGAAGGCGCGGTCGATATGGCGCGGCTGGTGCTGATTCATGGACGCGACCCGATGGTGCGGCAGATTGCGGAAGAGATTATCGCGAGTCAGACGGTGGAGATCGCCGCCATGCGCGGCCGGATGGCGGTGTTGCAAAGTGGTCCGGACCCGCAGCCCGGTGGCTATCCTGCGCTGGGGACTGTCCGGGGCGGTGGCTGAGGCCGGCCAGAACTGAAGCTGCGGGTAGAAACAGATTATTGCACCGCTATTACGGCGTACTGGCACCGAATTCGCCACTGCGTGCGGCGGTGACGGCACTGGCGCAGGATGCGTCGGTGGTGACGTCAGAGGTGGTCAGCCCCGTCACAGGGGAGGCGAACGCAGATGTAGATGCTGACACGACCGGTGCAGTCGTCGCAGTCGTCGGGGTCGCCGTCGCAGTTGGCGGGCCAGGTGGTGTGGGCCAGCCTGAGCCGCCAGCCAAATCCAAACCACGGCCACCATCGCACTATCTTTGGGCGGCACTGATCGCCCGCATTTATGAGGTGTTCCCGCTGCTATGCCCAATGTGCGGGGGCCAGATGCGCATCATCGCGTTCATCACATTCAGCACCGACATCCACAAGATTCTGGAGCACATCGGAGTCGACCCCGAAGCTCCCAGCATCACCCCGGCACGCGGGCCACCGCTGTGGGACGACTGTGGTGCGCAGGAGGTGGGTGAGGGTGTGGAGGGTGTTGAGGCTTTACCGGACTGTGATCTGGCAAACCAATCACCGCCCGATTACCCCGACGATCAGCGCACAGACTGGTGAACCTGAAAAGGCGGGCGCGACGACTGCGCCGGGGTAGCGCTGTGTTCATCGGCAGCCCGGTGCGTGGTTTGCGACGATGGGGCGCAGATTCTGGGGGATTCAGACTGTCATCTCAGGGGAAACCCGTTTTTTCAGGACGGTTTACGGTGCGATACTTGGACTCATGCGGTTGAAACGCCTATCCGTCATTTGTCTTAATTTACTCAACTTGAAAAACCTATGAAAACGCTTGACATTTCAACCATCGCCTTTGCCGCAGCGGCTGCCGCTTCTTTCGCTACCGCGCATACTGCACCACCCGTCAGCCCCGTCACAATGGTTGATCAGTTCGAAGCAACGGGTGGCAAATTTGCTGGCTATCGGCGTTCGGGCGCCAAAGGTATTTGCGCCACTGGCGAATTCGTCGGTACACCCGCTGCACGAGCGCTTTCCAGTGCTTCGGCATTCAGTGGCCAGCCGATTCCCGTGATTGTTCGCTTTTCGGTCGGCGGCGGTAATCCTTTGGTCGGCGACAACGGCAAATCCCAGCGCAACATGGCCTTGCAGTTCAATCTGCCCAACGGAGAAAGCTGGTTGATGGGCAATATTTCTGCCCCTGTTTTCGGAGCCGCCACACCACAGCAGCTGCTGGGAAACCTCATGGCACGCCAGCCCGACCCGACCACCAAACAAGCAGACCCCGCCAAAGTCAAAGAGTTTGTGGAAGCCAACCCCGAAACCCTGTTGCAGGGCAAGCACTTCGCCTCGCAGCCAGTGCCTGCCAGCTACACGAGCATCAATTACTGGGGCGTACACGCTTACGGTTTTGTCAATGCCAGTGGTGCCAAGCAGTTTGGAAAGTGGGTTTTTGAACCGGCAGGCGGCGTGCGGGGCCTGACGGATGACGAAGCCAAAGCAAAGGGCGCGAATTTTCTGTTTGATGACCTTCGCCAACGCGTCAAGGACGGCCCAGTAGCGTTCGACTTTAACCTTGAGCTCGCCGAGCCTGGGGACAAGCTGGACAATGCCACGGTACCTCTGCCGCAGGGCCGCAAGAAAGTGAACATGGGTACGCTCAAAGTGACCTCGGTATCTCCCGATGCCAGCGGTGCCTGCGTCACTATCAACTTCAACCCAATGGTCATGCCAAAGGGCGTCGAGCCATCGGCTGACCCGATGTTGGCGGGTCGCGTTGCACCCTATGCCGTGTCGCAAGGCAGGCGTCTAACCGAAGGTTCAAAACAATAAGTACGGGCTGATCGTACTGCGCCATCCGTGCTCTACATACAACCCGCAGGGCATTTGCTCTGCGGGTTTTTTTGTGCCGTGATTCTGTGGGGGAGGACTTTGTGAACCGGGACCATCCTCAGACCGCTGATGCGCTAAAACGAATCGGTACATGGGCCGCCGTCTGTCTGTGTTCGTTTTGCTAGGCTTCTGCGCATTGCCGGTCATAGTTTCACTCGTCGCCCTGCGCAGAGAGCGGAATCGTGAGGCCGGTATCTAAAGGGGAGATAGGGTCACAGGGTCACAGGGTCAGGTCTCAATACTGTTCGGTTAAACCTAAAACCGTTCGGGCTGAGCTTGTCGAAGCCTTGCTCTCTGCTGGCAACCCTTCGACAAGCTCAGGGCGAACGGGCTTAACCGAACAGCATTGGGTCAGGTCTTGCCTCTTGCCCCCAACCCACCTCCGACCACTTCCGCCGCCTCGATCAATCGGCTGATGCGCGACACAGACAGCTGCAACTCCTTGGCCATCGCGGTCATCGTGATGCCGCACTCTCGGTATGCGATGCGCAGCGCCTCGGGCCGATCCGCTGTTCGCCTCAGGCAGTCTTGCAACGTGCTGGGCGACTTGCGCTGCTCCTTCGGAACATCGACCGCGCTGCGCTGCTCGGTGGACGCCAGCGCCTGCATGCGAGCGACGAAGTCTTCATCCCCAAGGAAGACCTGCTGACGCAGACCGGTTTGCCACAACGACGCTTCGCCTTCGTCTGCGTCGGTCACCAATGCGGCGTACTTCTGCGCTGCACGCGCGCGGTCGCGGTCACTCCCCACGGGGCGGCCCAGCAGATAGCCATGCAGTCCATCTGAATCGAGCCACAGCGGCGTCGGTACCTTGCACACATGAGCGCGGTAACTGGACCACGCCCATTCGTCGGCCCACACCACCAGGCCCGCCGCCACCGGGTTGCGCTCGACGTACCGGCACAGAGCCATCAGGTACGCATCCCTGTCCACCAGGATGGCCTTGAAGCGGCCCTGAAACAGGTGGCCCACCAGCCCATGGCGCCGATTGAATCGCTGCGTGTACACGCCGTTGACGTGTCGCATCAACCGCGACAAGCTGCCTTGCCGCGTGTGCAGCACCAGATGGAAGTGGTTGCCCATCTGGCAGTAGGCCAGCACCTGTGCGTCGAACCGCTCCATTGCCTGGGCAATGACGCGCAATTGGGCCGTCCTGTCAGCGTCGTCCCGATAGATCGGCTCGCGACGATCACCTCGCGCGGTGACGTGGTAGATCGCACCGGGGAACTCGATTCGAAGGGGGCGAGACATGCGTGGAGGGTAGTGGAGATTTTGGCAAGAGGCAAGACCTGACCCCGTACGCGCCACGTACGCGCCATGACCCCGCACGCGCCGCAGCCCGGTGGCTATCCTGCGCTGGGGGCTGCGCGGGGCGGTGGCTGAGGCAACCGGGACTGACTCACCCGCGCGATACCCGCTGAAACAGTCCACCCGGCAAGCGCATCACATGGCCGTCTAGCTCCAGCTCCAGCAGTTGGGATTGCAGTGCGGGTGTGGTCATGCCGGTGCGCGCTTGCAGTGCATCCAGGCTGACCACATCGAAACCCAGCGCTGACAAAAATGCTTTGTCGGCGCTGGGGGTGTCGCCTTCTTCACTTTCATCACCTTCCGCATCGCGCGCAGCGTCAATCCATGATGGTATGGCAACTGAAATTCTCAACTCTTCAAGTACGTCCTGCGCGGTTTCCACCAGCTTGGCCCCCTGCTTGATAAGGGCGTGGCAGCCGCGTGACTGCGGCGAGTGAATGGAGCCAGGTATGGCAAACACATCTTTGCCTTGTTCGTTGGCCAGCCGCGCTGTGATGAGCGAGCCGGACTTTAATGCAGCTTCCACCACCAGCACCCCTTGCGACAAACCCGAGATGATTCGGTTGCGCTTGGGAAAGTTGGCAGTCAGTGGCGGTGTGCCCAGCGGGAATTCGCTGATGATGAGGCCCTGCTGCGCGATGCGGTGCGCTAGGGCTAGGTGTTTTTTGGGGTACACCCGATCCAGGCCAGTGCCCACTACTGCAATGGTTGAGCCACCACCCTGTAATGCTCCCTCGTGCGCTGCGCCGTCTACGCCCAGCGCCATGCCAGACACCACACAAACGCCCGCTTCTGCAAACGCTTTGGCAAACTGCCGCGCGCTGACTTCGCCTTGCGGCGTGGGGTTGCGGCTGCCGACCATGGCCAGTAGCAGTTGCCCGTGGGTGAATGCTGTTGCTATTGAATCAGTAGCTGTTCGCGCCCGATTTAATTGGGCTCCCAGCATATACAGCATCAATGGCGGGTCTTCTATATTGAGCAGCTCCAGCGGGTACATAGCATCGCCCAGTACGGCGATGTGACGGTCGTTGCCTGCGGCTAGCCAGTCTTGCGTGGTTTTTAGCAGCTCGTCAAGACTGGGTGGATGCACCGCAATTGCGTTGCTGAGTTTGACGCTGCCCAGCTCCTTCAAGGTGGCAGCGCTTTGCTCAAAAATCGCCTGTGCTGAGCCAAAAGTAGCCAGCAGCTTGCGGGCTGTACCGTTACCAACACCAGGCGACAGCGTCAGCCGCAGCCACGCCTTTAGTTCAGCAGACTGCAAGGTACCCGATGCTGGTGTTAGTTGGGATTGGTGAAGCGGTCGCCGACCTTCACGCCATCGGTGATTTGTAAAACCAGTGCGTAAGACAGGTTCTCAAAGGTGCGAAACACCATCAGCAAGCCGTTTCGTTCGTTCGGCAGCTTGATTTGCGTGCGGGCTGAATCGGTACGGTCATTCAGCACCTGGCCGTCTTTGAGGATCGCCATGACGTGGCCGCGTTCCAGGCCGTCCTTGCTGCCACGGTTGAGCACTACTACCTGGTTTTCTGCGGCGTAGGTTACTGCGCTGCCGTATACCGACACAATCTGGCCTGAAATAGGCACCGTGGGTGCATGAGGAACGTAACTTTGCGAGGTGGCGGCGGGTTCAGCCACCAGGCGGTCACCGACACGCATTTCTTCCTTGGCCGCCACAATGTCAATCGTGGCGGGCACGATTTCGGTCGTTGTTTTTCCGTCTTTGGCGGTGACTTGCTGGACTGACTCGCCGCGTACCAGTTCGGCCCTGCCGACATATTGGGCTTCGTAGCCCAGTATGGCGCGGGTGGTCGGGTCTTTCAGCGGGGTGGCGTTGCGAAATATGCGGTAGTTGAAAGGCTCGCCTTTTGCATCGCTCAAGGCTTTGCCACTGTTTGCGCTGCCCACGCTGCCGGATTGCCCGCGCGCGTAAGCCCTGTCACCACGGCTTAACAGAACGCGCCCTTCCTGCGTCGCCACGATGCGCGGCGCGCCCGAAAATTCGGCTTCGTCCACGATGATGGCTTCGTTCAGGAATGGCCCAATCACATTGGATGCCAGCGTCGGTATGGATGAGTCTGCCAGTGTTTCAGAGCGGGTGCGGGGCGATACGATGACCGTGTCGGTGGGTGGGCCGTCGCCGACAGCGGCCTGGCGGGTACGCAGCGTGGCACGGCCATTGGATTTGTCGAGGTAAAGCTGCTGGCCGGGGTAGATGCGGTGCGGGTTCTTGATGTCTTGCAGGTTCATGCCCCACAACTCGGGCCAGCGCCAGGCGCTTTTGAGGAACATGCCAGAAATGGCCCACAGGGTGTCACCGCGTTTGACGATGTAGCTGTCGGGTGCGTTAGGCAGCAGGTCTTCTACCGGGATGCCGGTTTGTGCGACCTGGGTTGCGCTGGCTCTTTGGTTGGCAGTGATGGGGAAGTTTTGCGCATGTGCGTCAAATGCCGTGCCGAGTGTTGCCGCCAGCGTTGCGGCAAAAACCCCCGCAGCTATTGATATCGCGCTCAACTGACCACACATTCGAGCAGAAATAATTTGCATCTTGAAGGCCTTTTTGAGGGCTTTTTGGGGTTTGCTTGACCTTGCTACTGTCAAAGCAAGGCTCTGTATATCTTGATAAATCACTGCTGATTTTCTACCTAAGCCGTTGATTAGGCAACGAAAATGCACCTCGACAAGCCCTTGCATCCGGAAAAGTCCTGAAAATTTGCGAAAATAGCGACACCTACTGGCCCAACTTATGACCTTACTGCCTATTCTTCTCTACCCCGACCCGCGCCTGCACACCGTGGCCAAGCCTGTTGCTGCGGTTGACGCACGTCTGCAAACCTTGGTCGATGACATGTTGCACACCATGTACGAAGCCGAGGGCATAGGTTTGGCGGCCACGCAGGTGGATGTGCATGAGCGCCTGATCGTGATTGACGTGAGCCAGGACCGCGACAAGCCGCTGGTGCTGATTAATCCCGAAATCACCTGGGCCAGCCCACAGACACAGGTTAACGACGAGGGTTGTCTGTCGGTGCCCGGTATTTATGACGGGGTTGAGCGTTCCAGCGCTGTGAAGGTGCAAGCGCTGGACCTAGACGGCAAACTGCAAACCCATGAGGCCGAGGGCCTGCTGGCCGTGTGCATCCAGCATGAGATGGACCACTTGATAGGCAAGGTGTTTGTGCAGTACCTCTCACCCCTCAAACGCAACCGCATCAAGACCAAAATGATCAAGCAGCAAAAAGCTGACCAAGACTAGGGCCAGGCTAACCCGATGCGCGTCATTTTTGCGGGTACGCCCGAGTTTGCCCGCATCGCGCTAGAGCGCCTGCACACCGCAGGGTTTGAAATCGCGTTGGTCTTGACCCAGCCCGATCGGCCTGCCGGGCGCGGCATGAAGCTACAGGCCTCCAGCGTCAAGCAGTGGGCGCAAAGCCATGGCGTGCTAATCGCCCAGCCGCGAAGCCTGCGCCTCGATGGCAAATACCCTGAAGACGCTGCGGCTGCAAAAGCGGCAATGGAGGCGGCGCGGGCTGATGTGATGGTGGTGGCGGCTTATGGCTTGATCTTGCCGCAGTGGGTATTGGATTTACCTAAAAAAGGTTGCCTCAATATTCATGCTTCTTTGTTGCCACGCTGGCGTGGTGCAGCGCCGATTCACCGGGCCATTGAAGCGGGCGATGCACAGACCGGTATCACCATCATGCAGATGGACGCAGGGCTGGACACGGGTGACATGCTGCTGGTGGAACGCTTGGCCATTGATGCGCTTGACTCGACTGAATCGCTGCATGACAAATTAGCTGCGCTCGGCGGGTGCCTGATTGTTGAAGCGCTGGAGCTGGCGGCCCGTGGCGGTGAAAGCTGTGAAAGTGGTTTGTGCCCCCAGCCGCAAACGCTTGAGGGCATCAGCTACGCCCACAAAATCGAAAAACATGAAGCTTCCATCGACTGGTCACAAACCGCTGTGGTGATTGCCCGGCGCATACGGGCTTTCAAGCCCTTCCCCATAGCCAGCAGCACGCTGGGCGGCGAGGTCATCAAGCTGCACCAAGCGCAGGTGTTGCTGCAAGCTGCACCGCTGGTGTCAAGCCCTGGCCAGGTGCTGGCGGCCAGCGCAGCCGGTGTTGACATTGCAACAGGCAGTGGGATTATTAGGCTGACGCAGCTTCAAAAATCAGGCGGCAAGGCGATGCATGTCGCCGACTTTTTGCGCGGCTTTACGCTGCGGCCCGGCATAGTGTTTGGCGATACCGCGCCCGCGCCCGCTGCTGGCTCTGCAAAAAACGATTGAAGTTGCCTGTGCGCGCCATCTTCAGTCACCCTGAGTTTCGCCGTGGCATGTTTGACGGTGCCCAGGTCTCGCCAGGCATTGCGGCCTGGGGCTTGATGACGGGCGTGGCCATGGTCAAGTCGGGCTTGAGCACGGTTGAAGCCACGCTCATGGCAGTGCTGGTTTTTGCTGGCAGCTCGCAACTGGCTGCCATGCCGCTGATTGCTGCCGGCGCGCCCATGTGGGTGATTCTGGCAACCGCGTTTTGCGTCAACCTGCGCTTTGTTGTTTTCAGTGCCCACATACGGCACTATGTCATGCACCTGCCCTTGTGGCGACGGCTTTTGGGCGGCTACCTGATGGCGGACCTGAGCTATGTTCTGTTTACATCGCGCTTTCCGCACCCAAGTGAAGACGCTGCCACGCGGCAGGCGCAAGAGGCTTACGCTCTGGGCAATGGCGTGCTCAACTGGGCTTCATGGGTGGGCATGGGCCTGATCGGTATTGCGCTTGCCAACTCGATCCCGCCGTCCTGGGGTCTTGGTTTTGCCGGCATTCTGGCGCTGGTCGGCATACTTTGTTCACTGGCAACGACGCGCCTGCGTGTGGTGTCTGGTGGCGTGGCTGCGGCTGCTGCCGTGGCGGCTTTTGCGCTGCCGCTCAAGCTCAATATCTTGGTCGCCATCGCTGCTGCGGTTGCGCTGTGCCTGTTGCTTGAAAAGCCCAGACCGCGAGCGCAGCCATGAACAGCACCGACTTGTGGACTATCGCCACCATCATCGGCATGGCCTGCGTCACGGTCATCACTCGCTCGTTTTTTTACATCTCCAGCAAACCCTGGAAGCTGCCCGCCTGGGCGCAGCGCGGTCTGCACTATGCGCCGATTGCCGCGCTGTCGGCAGTCATCATCCCTGAAATCGTGATGACCCAGGGCCACCTGATTGCCAGCTGGAAAGACGCACGGCTGTTTGCCGTGGCTGCGGGTGTGCTTTGGTTTTACTGGCGCAAGGGTGTGCTCGGCACCATCATTGCGGGTATGGCTGTGTACTTGCCATTGCACTTGGGTTTAGCCTGGTAGGAGGGCGCTCAAATTAGAATACGCGGTTGCCTTGCTGGCCCATTTTTTTTTGATTGCCCATGAACTTCATCCGCTTTTCTGATTTATGCGCCAACGGCCAAATGGCTGGCAAGCGTGTTTTTATTCGTGCCGACCTCAACGTGCCGCAGGACGAGCAAGGCAACATCACGGAAGATACGCGCATTCGCGCGTCGATTCCGTGCATACAAATGGCGCTGGATGCGGGTGCGGCGGTCATGGTTACCTCCCATCTGGGACGGCCTGTTGAAGGGCAATTCAAGCCTGAAGATTCACTGTTGCCCGTCGCCAAGCGCCTGTCTGAATTGATGAAACGCGACGTTCCACTGCGCTCAAACTGGGTCGATAGTGTGGACGTCAAACCCGGCGGAGTCGTGTTGTTAGAAAACTGCCGCCTCAACAAAGGCGAGAAGAAAAACGACGAGACACTGGCCCGCAAACTCGCCGCACTGTGCGATATTTTTGTACACGATGCGTTTGGCACCGCGCACCGCGCTGAAGCGTCAACCTACGGTATTGCGCAGTACGCCAAAGTCGCCTGCGCCGGGCCACTGCTGGCCGCCGAGATGGACGCGATTTCAAAGGCCTTGAGCCACCCGCGCCGTCCGCTGGTGGCGATTGTTGCGGGCAGCAAGGTGTCTACCAAGCTGACTATTTTGAAAGCACTGGCCAGCAATGTGGACCAGCTGATTGTGGGCGGCGGCATTGCCAACACCTTAATGCTGGTAGCGGGTTTGAACATCGGCAAAAGCCTAGCCGAACGTGATTTGCTGGGCGAAGCTGTGGCGGTGATTGAAGCGATGAAGGCGCGTGGCGCGGCAGTACCCATCCCTGTTGATGTTGTCACCGCCAAAACTTTTGCGGCTGATGCTGTGGCTACTACCAAAGCCGCAACCGATGTAGCTGACGACGACCTCATCCTCGACATCGGCCCTAAAACCACCGCGCAACTCGCAGCGCAGCTGATGGCCGCTGGCACGATTGTCTGGAACGGCCCGGTCGGTGTGTTCGAGTTTGAAGCCTTCTCGCACGGCAGCGAGGGCATTGCAAAAGCTATCGCGGCAAGCAGTGCGTTTTCAATTGCGGGCGGCGGCGACACCGTTGCAGCGATTGTCAAATACGGCATTGAAAAGCAGGTCGATTACATCTCGACGGGTGGCGGCGCTTTTCTCGAAGTGCTCGAAGGCAAGACACTGCCAGCGTTTGAGATTTTGGAAAAACGAGCCGCTGGGTAAATCAGCTTGCTACAAATTTAGTAGCTGCTCGATCCCGTATTGATTGCGCTACAGCTTGATGCAGGTATAAAAATCACTAGTGTCCGGTTAAAAGTCGAACAAAATCAACTGGTTAGCGATGGGTGTGGGGTCAATTTGGGAGCGATCGGGCTGCAAGGCGCATGACAGCTGGGTTTTCTCAAAAATC
>JBKJOH010000017.1:0-4577 GCA_046593295.1 Polaromonas sp.
GGTCTTGGCGTCGCGGTACCTAAAACTCACCCGCCCGTCTTCACAGCGCAGAATGTCTTTCTCCTGAATCACCCCCCGGTACAGGTAGCGCCCCAGATAGACCAAGGCCTTCTCGCCCGAGCCCACATATTTACCCTTCCATCGAGCGGACAGCTTCCGGCTTGCAGCCTCTAGCTGCCGCTCATGTCAAACGTTATACGGCTGGTGTCACTCGGCAAGTCGGTGAATTTGGATGGTCTGCTATGCTTTCGAAATGAAAGTAAGCGAAGTCCTCCGAATGTTGCAAATTGACGGTTGGAATTTAGTCGCTACTAGAGGAAGTCATCGCCAGTTCAAGCACGCGAGTAAGCCTGGTCGCGTAACTGTCCCGGGCAAACCCAGCGACGATTTGGCGCCGGGCACTCTGAATAGCGTTCTTAAACAGGCTGGTCTTAAGTGAGGTTTTATGCGTTACGCAATAGTCATTGAACAAGCAGAAAATAATTTCTCAGCCTACGTTCCGGATCTACCTGGGTGCGTTGCGACAGGTAAAACAATGGCTGAAGTGGAAGATGAAATTCGAGATGCCATCATCTTCCATGTAGAGGGTTTGCGCGAAGATCAAATGCCTGTTCCCCCTGGCCTAAGCCTTGTCGAGTACGTTGAAGTCGCCGCATAACTGGTTGCTCGTCGCTGACACGCAGCAGCAGGTGGCCGCTTCGCGGCGCTTGCTGCGTGCCGGACAGCGCCAACGTTAGGCCTCTGAAATACACTCTGCCACATGTCAAGTATCACCCAGCCCGCCATTGAATTGCTTGCGCGATTCCCCACACTATCTACGCTTGTTGCAGTCGCGAAATGGCGCGCCGCAGCAGAAGTCGAGGTAAATCGACTGGCGAGTGCAGCCGCAGCGAGCGATGAAAACAATGAGGGTCAGACTCCAATTATGAAAACAATGAGGGTCAGACTCCAATTAAGTCAAATCCAAAGTTTAGTCCTCTTCTACTAGCCACACCCCAATAAATAGCACCGGGTGCTACACTAAGACATGAGGCCACCCATCGATCAACGCGCATTCAAAACTGCAAGATTCAGCAAAGATGCAAAGAAAGTCAGCATTACAGATGCAGGTCTTTGCGAAGCAATTACTCAAGTCTTGGCAGGTCAGGCAGACGATTTGGGTGGGGGCGTTTTCAAGAAGCGTTTAAACAGCAACATGCACCGCGCCATCATTTTGGCCAAGGGCGGCGCGTATTGGGTTTATGAGTATTTGTTTGCCAAAAAAGACCAAGGCAACATTCAAGCTGATGAGTTGGCGGGTTTTCGTTTGCTGGCCAAGGGACCCTCTGCATAACTCTGGCGAGGCTGTGATGTGCGGATCGAGATGGGTTGCAAGGCGTCTTTTTGCAGTCAATAGCCCAGCTATTGGCAAGAAAAACAACGCAGCGGACCGCTCGAGCCCGTGCAATCACAGACCGCAGGGAGTTATGCAGAGGGTCCCAAAGGGTACGCCGCGCTGACCCCCGCCCAATTGAGCCGCCTGTTAACCGATAAAGACCTTTTGGAGATATGCCATGACCACCAAGAAAAAGTTTAAAAGCGATGTCCTCAAAGCCATCCACACGTCGGCCAGCGCGCTGCACAAGGTGGGGGCTATCGACAAGGCAACGATGCGCGAGTTTGATGCGTCTTGCATTGCCACCGTTGGCGCTATTGCGCCGCAGCAGATCAAGCGCATTCGAGAAGCGGCACGGGTTAGCCAGCCGGTGTTTGCGCGTTACTTGAACACCAGCGAGTCAACCATTCAAAAGTGGGAGACAGGTGCCAAGCACCCTAGCGGCATGGCGCTCAAGCTGCTGTCGGTGGTGGATAAGCACGGGCTACAGGTGCTTGCTTGATTTGTAAATGCTATTAATAGCGTAGCTGCTAACGCCCGTATTCATTGGGTTGCAGCCATTTTTAGCTTCTAAAAATGACTGAAGCCTAAATTTGCTTAAATTTGTCGATTACGCGCCAGCGGCGGGTTGCGCGCAAAGTAGCGGCTGATGCCGCGCATCAGTGCATCGGCCAGTTGCACCTGGTAGTCGTCGCTGCGCAGCTTGGCCTCTTCGTCAGGGTTGCTGATGAAGGCGGCTTCAACCAGTACGCTCGGAATGTCGGGCGCCTTTAATACTGCAAAGCTTGCCTGCTCGACCTTGGCCTTGTGCAGCTTGCCGACGCGGCCAATCTCGCCCAGCATGGCGCTGCCGAGTTTGAGGCTGTCATTGATCTGCGCAGTAGTGCTCATGTCCAACAGCGCTTTTTGCACCTGTGCGTCTTTGGCTTTGACATTGATGCCACCCACCAGGTCGGCGGAGTTTTCCTTGTCGGCCATCCAGCGCGCTGCGCTACTGGATGCGCCCTTGTCGCTCAGTGCAAACACGCTGGCACCCTGCGGCCGTTCGGTAAAAAAGGCGTCGGCATGGATGCTGATGAAAAGATCGGCCTGCACCTTGCGCGCTTTTTGCACGCGAATGTGCAGCGGCACAAAAAAGTCGGCATCGCGCGTCAGGTAGGCACGCATATTCGGCTGCTGGTTGATGCGGTCACGCAGGCGGTGTGCAATTTGCAGCACCACGTCTTTTTCGCGCGTGCCGCCGGGGCCGACCGCACCGGGGTCTTCACCGCCGTGGCCAGGGTCAAGTGCGACGATGACCAGGCGGTCTGTTTTGCCCTGTAGGGTGGTTGCGCTTTCCACCGGGGGCCTGATCGGGCTTGCTGCAACCACGGGTGGTGGCTTGTTGGCAGGCGGCTTGCCTGCCTGCTGCGCAATCAGGTCGCCGAGCGGATCACGCGACGATGCGGTTGAAGGTGCGGGCGAGGGCGACGATATTGACGACGAAGGCGAAGATTTATCGGCCAGCTTGTCCGTAATCAGCGTTTCCAGCGGGTCGGCTGCCTGCGCCGGGTAAAGGTCCAGCACCAGCCGGTACTGGTAAGCGGCAACGGGGGGCAGGGTGAACACCTGCGGCAGTATGGGCCGCTTCAAATCAATCACCAGCCGCACCACGCCGGGTGTGTTTTGCCCGACCCGAATGCCCTGGATATTCGGGTCGTCAGACTTGACCTTGGCCACCAGCTCGCGCAGCGCCGGTATCAGGTCAATGCCTTCAATATCGACGGCCAGGCGCGGTGGCTCGGCAACAAAAAATTGCCGCGTTTTTATTTCGCCATCAGATTCTATCGTCAGCCGGGTGTAGTCTTTCGATGGCCAGACACGCACCGCCACAATCGTTGCGCCGCGCGCGATGTGCTGCACGCCCAGCATGAGCACCACGCTGCCTAGTTGCAAGGCCTCACGACGATTAAGGCGACTGCCGATATTTTTCAAGCGATCAGCTCCGCTCCAAGGGCCGTGAAAGCGTTCAACGTCACAACGCGAGATTCGTCGTTCAGCACTTCAATGGCAATCTGTAAATCCGGTTTGGGCAAATACGCACCAGCCTTTTCAGGCCATTCGACCAGCTTGAGGCCTTGGCTTGCAAAAATATCCCTGAAGCCGGCCTCTTCCCATTCGCGCGGGTCGTTGAAACGGTAAAAGTCAAAGTGCGAAATATTGATGGTGTTGATGGAGTTCATGGAATCGAGCATTGCATCGGTATCTGATGGCAAAGCCAGCGAATAAGTTTCAACCACGGCATAGGTCGGGCTTTTGATGCGGCCCTGCACGCCCAGCGCGCTGAGCAGGTGCCGCACAAACGTGGTTTTACCAGCGCCAAGGTCACCGCTCAATTCAATCATCGCCTTGCCAATGGCAGGCCGCTTTGCCAGCGCCAGGGCGAAGGCCTGCGTCGCCGCTTCGTTGGGCCAGGAAATCCTTTTTACAATCAAGGGGTGAAACCGAGCAATTATGTCCATCAAGCATTAGTCCAGCAGATTCAGGTTTGGGCGTGCGAGCTTGGATTCTCGCAAATCGGGTTTGCTGGCGTGGATTTATCGTCAGCAGAAGCCGGATTATCGGCGTGGCTGGCCGCAGGCTTTCATGGTCACATGCATTACATGGCAGCGCACGGGCTTAAAAGGGCGCGGCCTGCGGAACTGGTTCCGGGCACGGTCAGCGTTATCACCGCCCGCATGGACTATCTGCCTGCTTCAATAGCAACGACTAACGGTGACTGGCAGGCCGTAGAGTTCAGTCGCCTGGACAGGCCGACGGAGGCGATTGTCTCGGTCTACGCCAGAGGCCGTGACTATCACAAAGTGATGCGCAGCCGCCTACAAAAGCTGGCTGAGCGCATCGCCGCGCATGTCGGGCCATTCGGTCATCGCGCCTTTACCGACTCGGCACCCGTGCTAGAGGCCGAGCTGGCGGCCAGGTCCGGCCAGGGCTGGCGCGGCAAGCACACGCTGCTGCTGAACCGCGAGGCCGGGTCAATGTTTTTTCTCGGTGAAATTTATGTTGACCTGGCCTTGCCGCCCAGCGAGCCGGTAACGCCGCATTGCGGCAGTTGCAGCGCCTGCATCGATATCTGCCCGACGCAGGCCATCGTGGCGCCGCACCGGCTCGACGCGCGCCGCTGCATTTCCTACCTGACCATTGAACACGCCGGCGCCATTCC
>JBKJOH010000202.1:0-9766 GCA_046593295.1 Polaromonas sp.
GGATGAAGTGCAAGGCGCACGGAGCGCAGCAACCGCAATGTACTTCAGGTACATGAGGATTGCGAGCACCGCGCAACGCGGCAATTCGCCCGAAAAATGAATTTATAGAAGTGCCCTTCAGTGACTCAGTGAAAATACCAGCGTGAACAAACCATCTCCCGCCATCGTTGCCCAGTCAGCCGTGCGCCGCCTGCCCCGGCTTGCACTGGTGCTACTTTGCCTAGCCTATGTATTGCCCGGTTTTTTTGGCCGCGCACCATGGAAGTTTGAAGATATCGCAACTTTCGGCGTGATGCGCGAGCTGGCCTCGCCTGCTGGCAACTGGCTCGCGCCGCAACTGCTTGGGCAGGCCAATGGGTCTGGTGCACTGGTGCCCTATTGGCTGGGCGCACTGGCCATCAAGTGCCTGCCGTTTCTGGATCCGGCTTCTGCCGTGCGCGTTCCATACGCCTTGCTGCTGGCGCTGACGCTGCTCGCCACCTGGTATGCCGTGTATTACCTGGCCAGATCCCCGCAAGCCCAGCCGGTCGCTTTCGCCTTTGGCGGTGAGGCCAGCCCGACAGACTACGCAAGAGCCATTGCCGATGCTGGCCTGCTGGCACTGATTGCCTGCCTCGGTCTGGCGCAGTTGTCGCACGAAACCACGCCTGCGCTGGCGCAACTCGGTTTTTCCGCTCTCATGTTTTATGCCATGGCGGCCAGCCCTTATCGCCGCGCCACCAAAATCTTTGGCCCGTCTCTGGGCCTGCTGATCGGCACGACCGGGCTGGCCCTCAGTGGCGCACCTATGCTCGCACTGTTGTTTGGCATGGGTGGTGCGCTGGTGGAGTGGACGCACATGCGATGGGGCAGCACGCAGGCATCGGCACATCTGGATGCGGACAGCAAGCGCCAGTCGTTGCAATGGGTGCTGCTGATCGTCGGCATCACGGTGGCTGTCTGCCTGCTTGGTTTCGCCCTTGACCTGTGGCGCTGGCGCATTGAGCTGCCCGGCGCTGACGGGCAGCCAGGCTTGACAGCATGGCGCAAGCTGGGACGTTTGCTGCTGTGGTTTACCTGGCCCGCCTGGCCGCTGGCATTGTGGACACTGTGGCGCTGGCGGCGGCAACTGGCCAGCCGCCATGTGGCCTTGCCGCTGTGGTTTGCAGGTATGTCGATAGCCGCTACATTGACGACAACCTCAGCCGACCGCAGCCTGCTGCTCAGTCTGCCGCCACTGGCAGCGCTGGCGGCTTTTGCACTGCCGACTTTCAAGCGTAGTGCCGCATCGCTGATTGACTGGTTTGCGCTGGTCTTTTTTACCGGTTGCAGCCTCATCATCTGGGTGGTCTGGATTGCCATGCAAACCGGTATGCCGCGGCAACCGGCAGCCAATGTGGCAAAACTCGCACCTGGTTTTGAGCCAAGCTTTTCGTGGTTTGCGTTTTTGGTAGCGGCCGTTGCCACACTGGCCTGGGTCTGGCTGGTGAAGTGGCGCGCAGACAGGCACCGTACCGCGATCTGGAAATCACTGGTGCTGCCCGCTGGCGGCGCAACGCTTTGCTGGCTGCTGCTGATGACGCTGTGGCTGCCACTGCTCGACCATGCGCGCAGCTTGGCCCCCCTGTCGCGCCAGGTCGCGAGCCTGGTCGATAAGAATGCCTGCGTCGAAATTTACGGCGTCGGCAGCGCCCAGGCAGCGGCGCTTCAGTACCACGGGCAGCTTGAGTTGCGCCAGGCCACCCCGCAGGCGAGCTGCCCTTACCTCGTTGTTGAGGTCAATGCCCAGTCCACCCTCAGCAGTGCCGTGAATTTGCCGGATTGGGCTTTTCAGGCCACGGTGCGCAAGCCCACGGACAAAACCGAAAACATGCTGGTCTTCAAACGGGTGAGCATCGACATTCCAACCAGTCCGGCGAGCGCCTCGCTGCGGCCATGAGTGAACTAAAGATCATCAGCCACCATGCGGAACCATGGTCAAAAACCTCTTCAGCCTTTCGCCATTGAGTCAGAGTTTCGACAGCATTGCCGGCATATTTTGCGGCCCGCTCATGCAATAATCTGTTGCCCTGAAAGCTGGATGAAAAGAGGCAAAAGGATGAAGAAAAAAGAACTTCGTTTGGCGCTGGTCTATTACGGTGGCGTTTCGCTCGCCATCTACCAGCACGGTGTAAACGTCGAAATCCTGAACCTTCTCCGGGCTTCCAGGGCCTATCATGCGGCCAGCAGCTTTGCGGCGAAGCAAGCGGACGACTACAGTTACACGAACATCGGCGGAAACACGGAGGAATATTCGACAGAGGCGATCTATTTCGATTTGCTCAAGCTCATTGGTGGATCCCTCGACCTTCGGGTCATCGTCGATGTCATCGCCGGCTCATCGGCAGGGGGAATCAACGGCATCGCGCTCGCCCGTGCGGTTGCGCATGACCTGAGCCTCGCTCCGCTCACCGAAATGTGGCTTGCCAAAGCCGACATCCTGCAACTGATCTCGCCCACTGCGCGGGCCAGCATGTGGAGCAAATGGTATCTCTGGCCATTCATGCGGCCGCTGCTTGGGCGTCTCGCTCGCGAGGGTCTGCTGCCGCGCATTCCGGATGCGGAAATACGCGAGAGAATATCAACCTTCATTCGCTCGCGCTGGTTCAAACCGCCCTTTGACGGTCCACATTTCTCCAACCTGCTGCTCGACGGGCTGGCAGCAATGGAAGGGCCACAGCCGTCCACTTCGACGCTGCTTCCGACGGGGCACAGGCTCGACCTTCTTATCACAGTGACGGATTTTTACGGTGCGCAGCGGACGATCTTCCTTCACGATCCTGTTGCGATCCACGAACGCGAACACCGTCAGTTGCTGCGCTTTCACGCCGAAAGATCGAAAGATGGTCGGGAGCAGTCCGATTTTGACCTCGGCAATATTCCGTCCCTTGCTTTCGCGGGCCGGGCCTCGTCCAGCTATCCGGGTGCCTTCCCACCCGCGCAGCTTCAGGAGATGGACGAGGTCATCGCGGCCCGGCACCTTGCCTGGCCTGGGCGCTCGCAATTTCTCGAAGCCAATTTTCCCCACTACCAGGATATCGACATAAAACCGGAGGATACCGTTCTGCTGGATGGCAGCATCCTCAACAACAAACCCATACTCGCCGCGCTCGAGGCCATCCGCACACATGGCGCGTTTCGCGAGGTCGATCGGCGGCTGGTCTATATCGATCCGCGTCCCGACCGGCTACACGTCTCGTCGGACACCAGCATTCCTGGGTTTTTCGAGACCCTGCGCGGGGCGCTGTCCGACCTTCCCCGGCATACTCCGATTTACGAAGAGCTTGAAGAGACAAGCAGGCTCAATGACCAGATCGTCCGTCTGAAGACGATCATCCGGATTTCCAGGACACAAGTCGACGCGCTGATCGACCAGGCGACCGCTGGCGGGCTGTCCAAGGATTTCACCATCGAGCAGCTCCGGCACTGGAGACTGACAGCATCAAACATCCTCTCCCGCACGGCGGTCGTTTACAACGCGTGGTGGAGATCATGGGTGCTGGAATCCGCCGATTTCATCAGCGATCTCGTGTTGAAGACGTGCGGCTACCAGCGCTCGTCGCAAAGTGCTCACAGGGTCCGGCGCATCATCGAAGCTTGGTGCGAGATGGAGGGAATTTTCCCCGAAAATTACCTGGTCCCGGATTCCGTCCCAGTCGATGCCGAACTTCCGGTATTTCTCCGGTTCGTCCGGGATTTCGGCGTGAAAGTCAAAAAACGCAGACTGAACTTCGTCATTCGGGACCTGAACACTCTGTACACAAAAATCGGCGACCCTGATTTCTGTGAAACATCGCCCCAAAACCTGGATATATTAAAGAAGATATTTTATGATTGCCTGAATTCTTTCAAAAGATATGAGCAGATCGATTTCCTGAGCGATAAAACGATTTTTCTTATCCAGCGGATATTCGGCCTCCGGCTGACGGAAACCATTTCCGATCCACGTATTTTTGCAGAGCAGCACAGGGCCGCGCTCACCGAGGCCATCACGCAGGTCGGCAAGGAGTGTAATCTCGACAGATTGAACAATGAGACGGACGCGGTGTTCGTTTCGCCACTCGTCTCCGCGCTGGGCATCAATTGCCGTCGGGTGTTGCTGACGGGTTATCTGGGTTACCCCTACTGGGACATCATCCTGCAGCCGGCCATGAGCGCGCTCGGGCTGGAAACCAGCGCATTCGAGGAAGTGCTGGTCGATCGCATCAGCCCGCAAGATGCAACCACCATCCGCACAGGTGATGGCAAGGGGCAATTGGAGGGCGCCGCAATCGTCGGCTTTGGCGGCTTTCTGAGCCGCACCACCCGTGAAAATGACTATCTCTGGGGACGCATCCATGCGATCGATCGTCTGATCGACATCGTGGCCAGCACGATCGAATTCGACCCGATCGACATTCGCCCGGACATTCGCGCATTCAAGAAGCGCGCATTCGAGGCCATGCTGCGCCAGGAAGCGCCCCGCCTTTCTCGCATTCCCGATGTCGTCGCCGCAGTGAAAGCCGCCATTACAAGACTATGACCCTGGTGTGTGTTGCAGGGATTCAAGCTGCCTGAACCCGGCGAATGCGGGCTGCCGGGAAGGTCATTGAAAAGCAGGAGCCCTGCCCTGGCTGGCTCTCGATGCGCAGCTCGGTGCCGTGGCGCTGCGTCACATGCTTGACGATGGCCAAGCCCAGGCCAGTACCGCCTGTTTCGCGCGAACGGCTGCGGTCAATTCGGTAAAACCGTTCCGTCAGGCGCGGTAAATGTTCGGCGGCGATGCCGGGGCCGCTGTCTTTGACCCGGAATTCGCCACGTCCGTCTTCCAGCAGCTTCCAGCTGACCTGGACTTTGCCACCGACTGGCGTGTAGCGAACGGCATTTGTCACCAAGTTCGACATCGCGCTGTGCAGTTCGGCCTGCACGCCAGCAATTTCGCAAGCCGGGCCAGCATCAAACTCCAGTTGATGGCCGGGCGTACCCAGCATGTCGGACAAAGCCCTTGCCTCCTGCTCACACTGCGCCAGCAGGGCACTGGTGGTGGCCCATTCGTTGGTGCTAGGTATCGGGCTGCCTTCAAGCGTTGACAGAGTCAGCAAGTCATTGACCAGGGTTTGCATACGCTGGGACTGCTGCGCCATCAGACCCAGATAGCGCGCGCGCTCAGGCTCCTTGATTGGCAGTGTCTGTAGCGTTTCAATAAACCCCGACAGCACCGTCAGCGGTGTGCGGATTTCATGCGACACATTGGCTACAAAATCGCGTCGTATGGCCTCTGCAAGCTCTACGGCGGTAATGTCACGCGACAGCAGCAACTTGCGATCAGTTCCGTAAGCATGAACATGCACCGACAACCTGACCGGCCGCGCCGGCGTATTCGCACTCCCCGGAATCACCACGTCATGCGAAAAATCGCTTAAAGCCATATAGGCCTTGAAGGCTGGTTCGCGTACCAGGTTTGTGATGTGTTGCAGCACGTCGCGCTGGGCATCAAAGCCGAAATGCTGCGCCGCGATCTGGTTACACCACTCGATACGCCCTGCGGCATCGAGCAACACCACGCCGTTCGGTGAGGCCTGCATGGCCAATAAAAATTCATCCAGTCGGGCCTGACTTTCGCGGTAGTGAGCATCACGAACCTTGAGGAGCCGCCTGATTCTGTCGGCAAGCTCGCGCCATACACCACGTAATTCAGGTACCGGGCTGACCATGACGGCAGGCGTGTCGTTGCTCTGTTCAACACGCAGCCATTGGAGCAGCCGTCCTATGTAAAAACTGTCAAACGCCAGCCAGGTGGCCGCACCCAGAATAAGTCCAATACTGAGAGCAATACTCAGACCAAAACTCGAACCAATACCCAGCCCATGTTCAGATGCAGCCCAAAAGCCTAAACCGCCACCTGCAAACATGCAGGTGGCCAAAACCAGCCATCGATAAATCATGTTCGGGATTGTGCCGCAGTAACGAGTGCCGTCAGCCGGTAACCGGCACCTCTGACGGTTTCCACCATGCTACCCGCTGCGCCCAGTGCTTCCCTTAGCCGCTTGACATGTACATCAACCGTGCGTTCCTCGATAAACACATGGTCGCCCCATACCTTGTCAAGCAGGCTGCTGCGGCTGTGTACGCGCTCGGCATATTTCATCATGTAATGGAGCAGCTTGAACTCGGTCGGGCCGAGCTTGAGCTCCTGGTCGTGAAATGAGATGCGGTGCGTTGCCGCATCCAGCGTCAAGCTGCCCACGGTCACACTGTCGCCGAGCGATTCAGGCGCACGCCTGCGCAGCACCGCACGAATGCGGGCCAGCAGTTCTTGGGTAGAAAACGGTTTGGTGATGTAGTCGTCAGCACCTGCATCTAGTCCAGCCACCTTGTCAGGCTCGTCACCACGCGCAGTCAGCATGATGATGGGAATGGCTTTGGTGCGCTCTTGCTTGCGCCAGTGCCGTGCCAGCGACAAGCCGCTTTGACCCGGTAACATCCAGTCCAGCAGTATCACGTCGGGTAGTGCCGCATCAAGCTCACGCTGCGCCGTCACGCTGTCCTGCGCCAGCACTGCAACAAAACCGCTGTGCTGCAAATTGACGGCAATCAGCTCCGCGATGGCGGGCTCGTCTTCAACAATCAATATACGTGGCTGGTGCTTCATAACGAAAAATTTTTACAAAGTAAGCGAGAAATTTGTTTTTTCGCCGGACCGCCCCAAGAAAAAATGCGCCCCCTCGGGGGGCAGCCGGTTATTGGGGTCAGACACCAATTTCGCTTCGGTGCGAAGCACCGAACCCCGAGGGCAAGCCACAGGCTTGGCGAATTTGGGCTCTGACCCCAAAAACCGGCGTGGGGGCTGATTACCGGACTACTGACTCAATCTGCTCCATCGGGGTGTGCCGCACATCTGCGCCCTTGACGATGTAGATGATGAATTCGGCGATATTTTTGGCATGGTCACCCACCCGCTCAATCGCCTTGGCCACAAACAGCAAATCAAGGCTTGCAGAAATGGTACGCGGGTCTTCCATCATGTAGGTAATCAGCTTGCGCACAAAACCGTCAAACTCCTTGTCGATCAGATCGTCTTCCTTGAGGATGGAAAGCGCAACGGCAGTGTCCAGCCGGGCAAAGGCATCGAGTGCCTTGCGCAGCAGGCCGGATGCCAGTTCGGCGGCAATGTGCAAGTCCGACGAAGGCAGCGTGCGCGTGGCACCTCTTTCAATGATGGACTTGACCATGCGTGCGATTTTTTCAGCCTCATCGCCGACGCGCTCAAGATTAGCGGTGGTTTTTGAGATCGCAATCAGCAGGCGCAAATCGCGCGCCGTTGGCTGGCGCCGAGCAATGATGGACGACAGCTCGCGGTCAATGTCGATTTCCATGGCGTTCACGCGGTTTTCGACCTCGATCACCTGATTGGCGCTATCAGCGTTGAACTGCGACAAGGCATAAATCGCCAGCCGGATCTGGGACTCAACCAGTCCGCCAAGTTCCATGACGCGGGACGATACGCCGTTGAGTTCGCTGTCGAACTGGGTGGACAAATGTTTATCTGACATGTTGACTATTCCTAAAAATTTTAAGATACTGGATCAGCCGAAACGGCCTGTGATGTAGTCTTCGGTTTCTTTGCGCTTGGGCTTCATGAAGATGTCATTGGTGACACCGTATTCCACCATCTCGCCCAAATACATGTAGGCCACGTAGTCCGACACGCGGGCCGCCTGCTGCATGTTATGCGTCACGATCAGTATCGTGACCGTGTTCTTGATTTCGCCAATGAGCTCTTCAATGCTTCCGGTGGCGATCGGGTCAAGGGCCGACGTGGGCTCGTCAAACAGGATAATCTCCGGGTCGGTCGCAAGCGAGCGCGCGATACACACACGCTGCTGCTGGCCACCGGACAAGTTGGTGGCCGACTCGCTCATCCGGTCTTTGACTTCATTCCAGATGGCGGCTGCCCGGAGAGCGGCTTCGACCTTGTCTTCAAGATAACTCTGGGATTTTTCCCCCCGCACGCGCAAGCCGTAAGCCACGTTTTCAAAGATGGACTTGGGAAACGGATTAGGCTTTTGAAACACCATCGATATCCGCATGCGCACCTCGATGGGGTCGACCGCGTGGTCAAGGATGTCCACATCATCCGGGTAGAGTTCGATCTTGCCGTCATAGCGGTGACCAGGATAAAGGTCATGCATGCGGTTGAAGCAGCGCAAATAGGTTGACTTGCCACAACCGCTGGGCCCGATCAGGGCTGTAACCTTGTTCTCATAAATCGGCATGGTCACGCCTTTCAATGCTTTGAAGGCACCATAATAAAAATCGAGATTTCTGGACTGTGCTTTTAAGGCAGGAGCGTTTTCAGGAAGCGTAATAGTAGATGGCATGGTGTGTTGAATTCTTTTGAAGGACTACCACTTGATATTTTTGCGGAGGCGATAACGCAGCCAGATGGCCAGACCATTCATGCCCAGGGTCAGGAAAACCAGCACAAGACTTGCTGCCGCAGCATTGGCATGGAAAGCCGGATCAGGCCGGGATGTCCAGTTGAAAATCTGGATGGGCATGACGGTAAACGGCGAGAACAGCCAGTCAAACAGGCCGGCCGGCGGGTCACCCGTGAACGGCATGGGCGGCAGGAACGCAATGAATGTCAGCGCGCCAATCGTGATGATGGGCGCAGTCTCTCCAATGGCACGCGACAGCCCGATAATGACGCCGGTCAGGATGCCGGGCATGCCATAAGGCACCAGATGATCACTGACCACCTGCCATTTGGTCGCGCCGCAGGCATAAGCACCTTCTCTCACCGTTTGCGGAATAGCGCGGAGCGCTTCGCGGGTCGTGACGATCACAATCGGCAGGATCAGCAGCGCCAGCGTCAAGCCAGCCGACAAAATACTCTGGCCAAAGCCGAAGGTGTAGACAAACAGCCCGAGCGCCAGCAGGCCATAAACGATGGAAGGTACACCAGCCAGGTTGCTGATATTGATCTCAATCACATCGGTGAACCAGTTTTTACGGGCGTACTCTTCGAGGTAGATCGCACTCGCAATGCCCACTGGAATCGCAAACAGCGCTGTAACCATCATGACAAAGAAAGATCCAACCCAGGCTGAAAGAATTCCGGCTTCACCCGCCCTGCGCGACGGGAAGCTGGTAAAGAATCCCGATGAAAGCCGCGGAAAACCGTCAATGACCATTTCCGCAAACAAAACCACCAGAGTCAGGATGGCCAAAGCGATCGCAAACCAGCCCATCAGGCCAAAAATAATGTCCCAGCGCTTGTGCGACTTGATAATGGCACGCAGTTCTTCCGTGCGGTTTGCATTGCGAATCATCAATAGACCTCCCGATATTTGCGACGCAGCCAATGGCCCAAAAGATTGAACATCAGCGTGATCAACAGCAGCGACAAGCCCGCGGCAAAAATGGTCTGGTAACCCACGCTGCCATGCGGCAAATCGCCCAGTGCTACCTGCACGATGAAGGACGTGATGGTGGCCGCAGGCTCCAGCGGATTGAGCGTCAGGTTGGGCTGCATGCCGGCAGCCACCGCGAGAATCATGGTCTCGCCCACTGCACGCGAAATACCCAGGATGTAGGCTGATGCGACGCCGGA
This sequence comes from Polaromonas sp., assembly GCA_046593295.1. Taxonomy (GTDB): domain Bacteria; phylum Pseudomonadota; class Gammaproteobacteria; order Burkholderiales; family Burkholderiaceae_C; genus Polaromonas. The sequence goes on from JBKJOH010000202.1 coordinate 9,614, forward strand.
AAACGCCGCCGGAAACACCACCCGGGTGGCCGTCTGAAAGCGCGTGGCACCCATGGCATAAGAGCCCTCGCGCAGACTCATGGGCACAGCGCGCATCGCGTCTTCGGACAAAGAAGACACATAGGGAATGATCATGACTCCCATCGCAATGCC
>JBKJOH010000084.1:0-6333 GCA_046593295.1 Polaromonas sp.
GGCTTGGTCAGCATGTAGCCGCTGACGTAGCGGGCTGGCAAGCCCATGGCCCTGCAGCAGGCGACCATGATGTGGGCAAAGTCCTGGCATACACCTTTACCCTGTTTAAGGGCTACCAGCGCCGGGGTGTTGACTTCAGTGCTGTCGCTCTCATACGCCATGCTGTCGTGGATGCGTGTCATCAGGTCGTGTGCGGCTTCGGGCAATGGTTTGCCTGCCACAAAGCTGGGCCGTGCAAACTGCGCAAACGCATCGTCACGCGGCACAAACGGCGAGGCAAATAAAAACTCGGACGCGGCGTTGTAGGTGCTGCCTGCACGGTAGCGGAACTGCTCGCGCACCTGCTCCCAGGGCAGCGCATCGGCGATGCCTGTGTCAGGGGTCGATGTGCAAACCATGCTGTCTGCGGTGACGCGCAGTGTGTCGTGGCTGGTTTGCAGTGAGAAAAAGATGCGGTTGTTGCCATACACGTCGGGCAATTCGTGCAGCGCTGCCGGGCTGGGGAAGATGTGCAGGCTGTGGCTAAGTAGCCGTTGCCCGGCGCGGTTGGCGGGTTTGAGGTGGGCAACGTGCTGCGCGTTCTCGACACCAGGGCGATAGTCGTAGCGGGTTTCATGGACAACGTGGAGCAGCATGTGGTGATGGTCAGGAGCTATCAGCCTACCAGGCTGTGGTTGTTTGGTGTCGCGTGGCTGAAGTAGCGGCGGCTGATGAGGTCGGACATCTCAAATGCAGCGTTATTGCATTGTTCAAGATGTTTGATCAGCAACTGGTAACGCTCTGCCTCTGGCACGTTGGGGCGTTTTTCGCAAAGGCTTGCAAGCGACCAGCTGCCCGGCTCGGGCAGGTCGGCTGCCAGGTCGGTCAGATCATCCGGTGTGCTGGCGGCCAGCTTGGCGATACGGCCCCGCAAGGTTTGCAGCACCCAGCCGAGTGAACGGGGGTTGTCGCGATCCAGTACCAGCAAATCCAGCAGCGCGGGCATGTCGCGGCGCTGCTGGTACTGGGCCTGGAAGGTGATGCTGCTGTCAAACAGCGCCAGCATGGCTTTGAGGCCGCCTTCATCAAAAACGGCACCGCTTGAAAAGCCCTGCACCAGGGCATTCGACAGGGTACACAGGCGCTCGACGTACCTGCCAATGCTCAGGAGCCGCCAGCCGTCGTCACGCATCATGCGGTCGGTTTGCGCGCCTGTCATGGCGGCCAGAAAACTGCTGGCAGATTCAAGCGCACGCAGGGCTTCAACCGACGAATAGTCATGCCCCATCGTGCCATGGAGGCCTTGCTGGCTGGTGCTGTTGAAGACCTCGCAGCGGCTGAAAAAATCAGCCTCGGCACGCACGATGACGTTCCACTGCTCCTGCGATAGGCGCTCGCGCACGGCTGATGCCGCACTTTTAATCGCCCGCAGGCTGAAGCCCACGCTGGCTCCCTGTTCAACCTCGACCAGGCCTGCTATCAGCGAGCGTTCAAACACGCGCCGTGCCTGCACGGCTGAGGGCACGCTGTCCAATACCAGCCCGTTACCAACGGCCATATCGGTCAGCCAGGCCAGCAGCGGCGGGGATGACTGGTCCTCACCGCCCAGGCTTTGCAGGGTCAGTTGTGCCAAGCGGATGGCGTTTTCGCAACGCTCGGTGTAGCGGCCCAGCCAGAAAAGATTTTCAGCGGCCCGGCTGGTGACAGGGCGCTTGTGGCTAACCGTGGCCCGGGCAATGCTGGGTTCTTTATGGTGATCGGCAACTAAGCTTTCAGGTGCAGGCAGAGCTTGCCCGAGCGCCCAGACATCGGCGCTGCTGCCGCCGTGCTGCATCGATGCGATGTTTTCGTTCTTGCCAGCCAGCCGCGCCAGCCCGCCGGGCAGCACCTGCCAGCCACCGGCACCATCCGCTTCATCTCGTACTGCAAACACCCGCAGCATGGCCGAGCGTGGCGCAATGCGCTCGCCTTGCCAGGTCGGGGTTTGCGACAGCGGCAGGTAGCTTTGGACGGTGTAGTCCTCGCCGCGCCGCACGATGCGGCCAGCCCATTCGTCCAGCGCGCGCCGTGACAGCGTGTGGCCTATGACGGATGCCATGCTAGAGCCGGGGTAGGTTGGTTTGATGACGCAATCCTTTAATTGCGCCAGCACGTCCTGCATCACCGCCTGTTCGCCGCACCACCAGGTTGCCAGCGAGGGCAGGCTTAATGTTTCGCCCATCAGGTGTCGTGACAGGGCTGGCAAAAAACCGAGCAGGGCGCTGGATTCGAGAAACGCCGAGCCCGGTGCATTGGCCACCAGCACATTGCCAGCGCGTATGACCTGCAACAGGCCGGGCACGCCGAGTGTGGAGTCAGAGCGCAGCTCCAGCGGGTCCAGAAATTCATCATCCAGCCGCTTGAGCAGGCCGTGTACCGGCTCCAGCCCTTGCAGGGTCTTGAGGTAGAGCTTTTCATCGCGCACCAGCAAGTCACTGCCTTCGACCAGCGTAAGGCCCAAATAGCGGGCCAGATAGGCGTGTTCAAAATAGGTTTCGTTGTAGGGGCCAGGTGTCAGCAGCACAATCCGGCTCTCGGCACCAGGCCCGGCTGGGCTGAGGGCCTTCATGTCATCTACCAGTGCCTTGTAAGAGCTTGCCAGCCGCTGCACCTGCATCTCGCGAAAGGCCTCGGGAAACAGCAGCGAGCAGGTCAGGCGGTTTTCAAGCAGGTAGCCCAGGCCGGACGGTGCCTGCGTACGCTGCGACACCACCCACCAACGGCCATCGGGGCCACGCGCCAGGTCAAACGCGGCGATGTGCAAAAAGATGCCACCAGCAGGTTGCACGCCATGCATGGCCCGCAAATAGCCGGGGTGGCCCTGTACCAGTGCCGCTGGCAGCAGGCCTTGGTGCAACAGGTTTTGCGGCCCGTACACGTCGGCCATGGTGTGGTTGAGCAGCCGGGCGCGCTGCTTGACACCGCTTGCAATGTGCATCCAGTCTTCTGGCGACAGGATCACCGGAAAAAGATCAAGCGACCACGGGCGCTGCGGCCCATTGGCATCGGCATAGACGTTGTAGGTGACCCCGTTGTCGCGTATCTGCCGCTTGAGGTTGGCGGTGCGGTGGTTCAGGTCATGGAAACCGTCGGCACCGAGGAAATTGAAAAACTGCGTCCAGGTTTTAGCCAGCGGTGCATTGGCAGCGGCTGGATCTGCTGTGGTTTGACTTTGTGTCTGACTTTGACTTTGTGACTGCTGCTGCGCTACCGGCATGGCGACAGTGCGCCCACGCAATTCGTCAAAATGCCCCGCGCTTGCGGGCGGCGCAAGTGCGCTTGCCCAGTCCGTCGGCGCTTCCAGCGCGTGGGCTGCAAAAAGTGATTGGTGATTGTTTTCCACGCTACCCAGGTGACCGGTCAGTGAATAAAAGCCAAGCCTGTCACCGTGATGTCACAGGCCTGACTTTCTATTCTAGTGTGCGCGGCGGTATACGCCTTCGTCCAGCCCTACCCGCGCCGCAAATCCAGTGTGAATGGAAACTCGCGACTGGCCGTCACATTGATGCTGGCGGGCGGCACCTTCATCATGCCCGGCGTGTGGCCCATGGCTGCAAAGCGTGACATCCGCCGGCTCTCTGCCTCATACGAGTTGACCGGAAATGTGTCCGGGTTGAGTCCGCCCGGATGGGCCACGTAGTACTGGCAGCCGCCTATGGAGCGCTTCATCCAGGTGTCCACAATGTCGAAGGTCAAAGGCGCATGGATGCCAATGCTGGGGTGCAGGGCAGACGGCGGGTTCCAGGCCTTGTAGCGCACGCCCGCAGCAAACTCACCCTGCGTGCCGGTGGACTGCAGAGGCAAGGCGCTGCCATTGCAGGTCACCACATAGCGGCTTTCGTTCAGACCACTCACATGCACCTCAATGCGCTCCAGCGACGAGTCTACATAGCGTGCGGTGCCCCCCGGCGCGCCCTCTTCGCCCATCACATGCCAGGGCTCCAGTGCATTGCGCAAGGTGAGTTCAATGCTGGCAGACTGGACCCTGCCCACCACCGGGAAGCGGAACTCGTAATGCGGCGCAAACCAGCTTTCATCAAAGGCATATCCGGCGCTGCGCATCTCGGTTATCACGTCATCAAAGTCCATCTTGATGAAGGTCGGCAACAAAAAGCGGTCATGCAACTCAGTACCCCAACGTGTGGCCGGTGCCTTGTATGGCGTTTTCCAGAAACGCGACACCAGCGCGCGCAGCAGCAACTGCTGCACGATGCTCATGCGCGGGTGTGGCGGCATCTCAAACGCGCGCAGTTCCAGCAACCCCAGCCGACCCGTGGCTGAATCAGGCGAATACATCTTATCGATCGAAAACTCACTGCGATGGGTGTTGCCGGTGGCATCAATCAGGATGTTGCGCAGTGTGCGGTCCAGCAACCACGGCGGCATGCTCTGGCCATACAACTCGCGGTTTTTATAAATTTGCTGAATGGCAATTTCCAACTCGTACAACTGATCATTGCGGGCTTCGTCGACGCGGGGCGCTTGGCTGGTGGGGCCGACAAACATGCCGCTAAACAGATAGCTCAAGGACGGGTGGTTGTGCCAATACAGCAGCAAGCTGGCCAGTACTTCGGGTTTGCGCAGGAATGGGCTGTCTGAGGGCGTGGCGCCGCCCATCACAAAATGGTTGCCACCACCGGTGCCGGTGTGGCGCCCGTCTTTCATGAACTTCTCGGCTGACAGGCGCGATTCAAAGGCCGCGCTGTACAAAAACTCGGTGTTTTTGACCAACTCGGCCCAGTTGTTCACCGGATGGATGTTGACCTCAATGACGCCGGGGTCCGGCGTGACTTGCAGCAGCTTGAGGCGCGGGTCGCGTGGGGGCGGGTAGCCTTCGAGCACAATTTTGACGTCCAGTGCTTCAGCTGTGGCCTCAATCGCGCTCAGCAGGTTCAGGTAATCCTCCACCTTCTCCAGCGGCGGCATGAAGATGTAAAGCACCCCCGATTTTTCTCCCACCGCCTCGGCCTTAGGGCCGCTGGCACGGCGCGGGTCGCGCACTTCCACACACAGAGCGGTACGGCTAACCCAGGCGGCTGATTCCTGCTGTTTGGGCGCACGGGCAAAGTCTGTCGGCTCGGCTTGCTTGCCACTTTGAGCATTGGCAGTCACAAAGCTTGTGGACACATCGCCAGCGTGCTGAAATTTTCGTGTGGCTTCGGGTTGAGGGCCGGTGCCAGACAGATAAGGCGTGGCACCCAATGCAGGTCCAGCCGCCGAGTTTGCCGGCGAATAACGTGCCGCCATCTCACCATGTGCAGGCAGGTCTGCGCGCGGGGTGAAGGGGTCTTGCTCAATCAGGTAGGGGTAATCCGCTTTGCTGACCCAGGGTAACGAGTCCAGCGGCAGGCGCAGGCCCATGGGCGAGTCGCCGGGCATCAGGTACATGCGTTCGTCGCGCAAGAACCACGAACCCGTGGCCCACACGGGGCCGTCCACGCCCGGCTTCTCGGACACCTTCACCGGCAGCACATAGCCCACCACCGAATCCAGCTTTTGCGCGAACACACGACGCAAACGGGCGCGCTCCATCTCGTCATCCACCCGGGAGTTGAGCGGATCGACGTTGATGGGCAGACGGCGCTCCCGCCATTGGTAATACCAATTGTCCTCGTACGCGCCCAGCATGAATTTGTCGGTCACCCCCAGTTTGGCTGCCAGCGTTTGCGTGAAACGCCGGGCGTCTTCGCTGGTGTAGTGCGTGGGCACCCGCTCATCCGCAAACAGCGCGGGGTTGGCCCACACCGGCTGGCGGTCAGCACGCCAATAGATGTTTAGCGCCCAGCGCGGTAGTTGTTCACCGGGATACCACTTGCCCTGACCAAAGTGCAGAAAGCCACCTTGCCCATATTCAGTGCGCAGCTTTTGCACCAACTCGGTGGCAAAGCCGCATTTGGTGGGCCCGAGGGCATCGGTGTTCCACTCTGGTGCATCACGGTCGCTGACAGCCACAAAAGTCGGCTCGCCGCCCATGGTCAGGCGCACATCACCAGCGTCCAGTTTCTTGTCCACCGCAGCACCGAGCGCCATCACGTCGGCCCATTGCTCTTCGGTGTAAGGCTTGGTGACGCGGGGCGATTCGTAAATGCGCGTGATGGCCATGTGATGCTCAAACTCGACCTCGCACTTGTCCATGCCGCCCTCTATCGGTGCAGCGCCGGAGGGCTGCGGCGTGCAGGCCAACGGTATGTGGCCTTCACCGGCCAGCAAGCCGGACGTTGGATCCAGCCCCACCCAACCCGCACCGGGCAAATACACCTCGCACCAGGCGTGCAGGTCGGTAAAGTCAACTTCAGTGCCACTGGGGCCGTCAAG
>JBKJOH010000203.1:0-3579 GCA_046593295.1 Polaromonas sp.
GCGGGCCGGGCAGGAGTTCGAGCTATGAATGCCGTCTTGGGTAGCGCCACGAATACGCTAAACCTTGTTTCGCAGCGCGACCCTGAGGGCGAGTTTTTCGACTCCCAAATGCTCCCCCCGCAAAAGCGCGGGGTCACGTTTGAAGCCCTGTACTTCAGGCAGCTCCAATTGGTCACCAACCGGATCCATGAGACTGAAAACATTGACCAGATCATGTTGGAGGTCAGCCATGACATCTGCAAGCTCTTCAACGCAGACCGCCTGACACTTTATGCGGTCAGTGAAGACCGCACGTCCATCATCTCCAAGGTCAAGACCGGGCTCAACACCAGTCGCGACCTCAAGCTGCCCATCACGGCGCAGAGCATTGCCGGCTACGTGGCAATGGCGCGGCAGATGGTCAATATTGTGGATGTTTACAACGGCGCTGCGCTCAAAAAAATCCACCCATCGTTGAGTTTTTTACAGGCAGTTGACAAGCGCTCCGGGTATCGAACCAAACAAATGCTGGTCGCACCTGTGATGGATGGCAACACCTTGTATGGCGTGTTACAGGTCATCAATAACCGTAGCGACCAGCCCTTTGGCAGGCTCGAAGAAGACGGCGCCCTTCAGCTCTGCAAAACCTTGGGAATAGCCATTCGTCAGCGCACGCAAAAGACCGAAGACGGTCTGCGGCGCAAGGCCACTAAATACGACGGGTTGGTCACCGAGGGTGTGCTGTCCGCAGGCGAGCTTTCAAAATGTGTTCAAAAGGCGCGCGATGAAGCCTTGTCTGTAGAGCATGTGCTGATGGCCGACTGTCGTATCAGGCCAACACAGATTGGTCCTTCACTGGCCAAATTCTTTGGCGTTGCTTATGAGGCATTCAATGCCGGCCGCATACGTTCTGAAATGCTGCATGGCGCCCTCAAGCGCGAGTTTATCGAGCAGCAGGGCTGGATACCGCTTGAAGAGACCGCCGACGGCCTTCTCATCATGTGCGTTGACCCGGAAGCGGTGCGCGGCGCTCGCGTCGTGCCCCAGGTGTTTCCGCGCATCAGCAAATTTATATACAGTGTCACGACACAGACGGAGTTTGAAGAAACCCTGGCACAACTGTTTGGCGCAGGCAATGACGGCGGCTCCATTGACCAGTTGCTCGCCGACATGGATTCGCCGCTCGACAACGATGCCCATGACGAGTCAGCGCTGGAATCGGCTGCTGCCGACAATGAGTTGGTTAAATTCGTCAACAAAGTCATCATTGATGCCTACAACCAAAAGGTGTCAGACATTCACATAGAGCCCATGCCTGGCAAGGCTAAAACCGGTATTCGCTTTCGTATTGACGGCACCTTGCGGCCTTACATTGAAGTGCCGGCGCAGTTCCGGCAGGCCATGGTCACGCGCTTGAAAATCATGTGTGACCTGGATATTTCTGAAAAACGCAAACCCCAAGATGGCAAGATCAAGTTCAAAAAATATGGACCACTCGACATTGAACTGCGCGTTGCCACCATCCCCTCTGCTGGCGGGGTTGAAGATGTGGTGATGCGAATTTTGGCAGCAGGAGAGCCGATACCGCTGGAAAAGCTTGGCCTTACAGCGCATAACAAAGAGCGGCTGGAGAAAACGGTTTCCAAGCCCTATGGTTTGTTTTATGTTTGCGGCCCGACTGGCTCGGGTAAAACCACCACCCTGCACTCCATCCTCAAGTTTTTGAACACACCCGACACCAAAATCTGGACAGCCGAAGACCCGGTTGAAATTACCCAAAAAGGCCTGCGCCAAGTGCAAATCAACCGCAAGGCCGGGATTGATTTCGCCCTGGTCATGCGGGCCTTTTTACGCGCTGACCCAGACATCATCATGGTTGGTGAATCACGAGATAAAGAAACCGTGGCCATGGGCGTAGAGGCATCGCTCACCGGCCACTTGGTTTTTTCAACCTTGCATACCAACTCGGCACCCGAATCCATCACCCGTCTGCTCGACATGGGCATGGATCCGTTTAATTTTGCCGATGCCCTGCTGGGAATACTGGCGCAGCGGCTGGCCAAAAAGCTCTGTGATTGCAAAGAGGCTTATTTCCCTGATGCAGAGGAAATCAAGACCTTTGTTGCCGAGTACTCTGAAGAGCTTCGCAACTCACCAGACTGGAAAGCTGACCCGGCCGATGCAGCCAAAAAGCTCTATGACCGTTGGGTTGAGCTGTATGCAGAAGACGGCAAGCTCAAGATGTACCGCGCGGTCGGTTGTGACAAATGCGGCAAAACAGGTTACAAGGGCCGCATTGGTTTGCACGAGCTGATGATTGCCGACGATGCCGCCAAAAAGCTCATCCAGGAGCGTGCGCGGGTTGCAAAATTATTTGCGTCAGCCGTCAACAGCGGTATGCGAACCCTCAAGATGGACGGCATGGAGAAGGTATTGATGGGCCTGACTGATTTGAAGATGGTTCGGTCGGTTTGCATTAAATAAGCGAAGTAATCAAACCCCACTATAAAAAAGAAAATTCCGGCATCCATTTTTGCTACTTATGAATAGCAAAAATAGAAATTAATGTTGCTATGCTATTTATAAGTAACATTATGGAGGCCTCTAAATGCCCTCAAAGCCGTCCGTAAGTGAGCACCATCCCTTAATCAGTTTGCAAGACGGTGGCGTGGCTGTGGCCGCATTGCGCAAACAGGCAGGACTTTCCCAGACCGCATTGGGACAAGCCGCAGGTTTATCGCGCATGCCGGTGTACCGCCTTGAGGCCGGGCGGGACATTTCTTTGCGATCATTTTTGGTGCTGCTACAGGCGCTCAAGCTACAGCTCGCCCTGCGCCCCGCACTTGGTGAGGTTTTGCGCCCTGCAGACCTGAAGGCCGCATTTGCACATCTGCATCAGGGCGGCGACACGCCATGAGCCTGCCAGACAAGCTCAAAGACCTTAGCCTGCTGGTGGCTAGCTCCGAACAAGCCAGCCTGTCCAAGCGGTCTGTGTATTCGTTGAGCTATGCCGACACCGCGCAGCACGAGGTTGGCCTCAGCCTGCCAATTGCCGACAAGGTATTTCAGGACGGCGACCTTTTTGCCGCACTGGACATGAACTTGCCCGAAGGCTATTTGTTTGAATGTATCCTAGACCGCTACCCCAAATTTGCCTTGAGCAAAATGCACCTGTTGGCCCTGCAAGGCGCGGGCGGCATTGGTCGGGTGGTCTATGCCCAACCCGGACACTCTGCACCACCTCTGGCAGGCCCGGTGTCGCTTGCAGAGCTTTTGAGCGGCGACCGAAGCCAGGCCCTGTTTCACGAGCTGGTAGAAACATTTTTGGGCGCTGGGTCTGCATTGTCTGGGGTGCAGCCAAAAGTGATGGTGCCTATAGTGGGCAAAGCATTGGTTTCGGCACCCAACGTCATCATCAAGGCCGAGGGCGTGCGTTACCCAGGCTTGAGTGCCAACGAATGGATGTGCCTATCGGTGTTGTAGAGCTCGCTGATGCGCTCGAAACGCTGCAGCAAGCGCTTGAACTTATCTTCCCAACCGAAGACCCGTTCAATGGTGTTGAAGCGCTCCTCGAAAATGGCAGGATCGAAGAGTTGTTTG
>JBKJOH010000271.1:0-4702 GCA_046593295.1 Polaromonas sp.
GAACCCGAAAAAAGCGGGCGAGTCGATCTTCAACATTCCTATTTACGCCAGCAACGAAGCACTCTTTTCCGTTCGCGTATTCCTGGCACTTCTCGGTATGGAACTGACCCGTTTTACCCGTAATGCCTTGCGTGATGACGCGCGTGTTTTTGTTAATATAAATTGACATGTTTATTTCCTTGGCGATTAAGCAATTAGGCTTCGCGGGCTTTGAGTGCTTTGACAACCGCCTGAGCCGCATCGGCCATGCTGTCGGCGCTGATGATGGGCAGACCCGAGTCGGCCAGCATCTTTTTGCCCAGCTCTTCGTTAGTACCCTTCATGCGTACCACCAGCGGCACGCTCAAATTGGTGGCTTTGCACGCGGTGATGATGCCGGTGGCAATCGTGTCGCACTTCATGATGCCGCCGAAGATGTTGACCAAGATAGCCTTGACCTTCGGGTTTTTCAGCATGATCTTGAAGGCTTCGGTCACCTTCTCGGGGGTTGCACCGCCACCCACATCTAAAAAGTTGGCAGGCTCTGCGCCAAACAGCTTGATGGTGTCCATGGTGGCCATGGCCAGGCCTGCGCCATTGACCAGGCAGCCGATGTTGCCGTTCAAAGAAATGTAGGCCAGGTCAAACTTGCTGGCTTCTACTTCCGCCGGGTCTTCTTCGTCCAAGTCGCGGTAAGCCACGATCTCTGGGTGGCGAAACAGCGCGTTCGGGTCAAAGTTGAACTTGGCATCCAGCGCCATGATCTCGCCCTTGCTGTTGCGGTTCAGCGGGTTGATTTCGACCAGCGACGCATCGGTTTCCATGTAGCACTTGTAGAGCTTCTGCAACACAGCTACGGTCTGCGCTACCGAGTCAGCGGGCATGCCAATGCCAGCCGCCAGCTCTTTGCCCTGTGCGTTGGTCAAGCCGACCAGCGGATCGACAAACAGCTTGATGATTTTTTCAGGGTGACTGTGCGCCACTTCCTCGATGTCCATGCCGCCTTCGCTGGAGGCGATGAACGCGACCTTTTGCGTGGCGCGGTCGGTGACGACCGAGACGTAATATTCTTTTTGAATGTCAGCGCCATCTTCAATGTAGAGGCGTCGCACTTTCTGGCCTTCAGGCCCGGTCTGATGGGTTTTGAGCTGCAACCCTAAGATTTCACCGGCGATGCGTTTCACGTCTTCGATGGTTTTGGCAACCTTCACGCCGCCGCCCTTGCCACGGCCACCGGCGTGAATTTGCGCCTTGACCACCCACACCGGGCCGCCCAGTTTTTGTGCGGCTTCAAGCGCTTCCTGCACCGTGAATGCCGGAATACCACGCGGCACCGGCACACCAAACTGGCGCAAGATTTCCTTGCCTTGGTACTCGTGAATTTTCATGAAAAAGCCTTCGAAATTCAGTAAAAATGGAACGTAGTTGGTCTAGGCGTGCGACACCAAACAAACGACCCGAAACTGTATCATGTTGCGATGCAGCATCTTTGGGTGTCGCCGCACCAGCCCCGCCCACCTCTTTCCACCCTAGACGGAGTTTTTATGCCCCCTTCAAAGCACAAAGTTTTCATCGACGGCGAAGCCGGTACCACTGGCCTGCAAATTCGTGAGCGATTGGCCACGATGGCGCAGATCGAGCTGATCAGCATCGCGCCCGAGTTGCGCAAAGATGCCGATGCCAAGCGCATGCTCATGGCCCAGGCCGATTTGGTGATTCTTTGCCTGCACGACGACGCAGCTCGCGAATCGGTCGCCATGATTGACTCGCTGCCCGGCAAGAAACCAAAAATCATTGATGCATCCACCGCCCACCGCACCTCACCAGGCTGGGTTTACGGTTTTCCGGAACTCACACAGGGGCAGAGCGCGCTGGTTGCCAAAGCAGACCGCGTCGGCAACCCCGGCTGCTACGCCACCGGCGCGATTGCGCTGATTCGCCCCCTGGTAGACGCAGGCTTCATAGCGCCCGATTTGGCCTTGACCTTGCCTGCCGTGAGCGGTTACTCCGGCGGCGGGCGCCAAATGATGGAGGCCTACCACGGGGCTGACCCCATAAAGGCACCACCGTTTGAGATTTACGGCCTCGGCCTGGAGCACAAACACCTGCCAGAAATCATGCGCTACACCGGCCTGAAGACGCGGCCAGTCTTCATACCATCAGTCGGCAACTTCGAGCAAGGCATGCTGGTGCAGTTGCCGCTACACCTTGATTTGCTGCACGGCAAACCCACAGCCACGCAACTGCAACACGCACTGGCCCTGCACTACGTTGGCAGCGAATGGGTCACGGTCGAGGCCGCACCCGAGTCCGGAAAGCTTGACGCGCTGGCCCTGAACGGCACCAACAAGATGGAGCTGCGCGTGTTCAGCAACGAGGCCTATCGCCATGCGGTGCTGATTGCGCGGTTAGATAACCTGGGCAAGGGTGCGTCGGGTGCAGCCGTGCAAAACATGAAGTTGATGCTGGGTTTGTAGCACTTCGCAGATATCGGCAGCGAACAAGTTGCTACATTTTTAGGAGCTTCTCACGCCCGTATTTATTGGGCTGTGAGCATTTTTAATCCTCTTCCAAGCTTGATACCACTTTTCGAATCGTATCGCCAGAAAACCCCCGGGCCGCCAAAAATCGCATTTGCTTGGCGCGCCCTGTTGCGTCTGGTGCCGGGCCATCGAACTTGCGGTGCCATATCTCACGCGCCCGTTCGACCTCGGTGGCCTTTAGCCCGCTCATGGCTTCAAGCACCAGTTCTGCATCCAGCCCCTTGCCCAGCAACTCGTGCTTGACACGCGCTGCGCCAAATTTTGCGGCCCGGCGGTTGATGACGGACTCGACCACGCGGGCTTCGCTGATGAAGTCTTTGGCCGTTAACTCGTCGAGCACCTGCGCCAGTTGCTCGGCGCTTTCGGCGTGGGGTTTGAGCTTGCGCTCCAGCTCCATGCGCGAATGCTCGCGTGTGGCCAAGTAGCGTAGTGCCCTGCCCTTGAGTGACAAGCTAAACCCGGACGGGCTTGAAGCTTTGTCGTTGACCGGGTGAAGGTCGAATTTGTCGTTCATCGCACAAAGCCGGCAAACCGAAACACTGAAGCCGCTATTAATTTAGTAGCTGGTTGCGCCCGTATCCATTGGGCTGGAGCCTGATTTGACCTCCTAAAAAGGTTTTTTTTGAGGGTTTTGAGCATTTGGACGGCCAATCAGGCCGCTACCTTGGGCATCTTCTCGATTTTTTCAGCTTTCTCAGATTTGGCCACTTTCTCAGCCTTGTCGCTGCTGCCCGCCGCTGGCTGCATCGGCGCTATGCCAAGCGACTCGCGCACCTTGTTTTCAATCTCAATCGCCAGTTCTGGGTTTTCTTTCAAAAACTCGCGTGAGTTGTCGCGGCCCTGACCGATTTTTTCACCGTTGAAGGCATACCAGGCTCCGGCTTTTTCAACGATATGCCCCGCCACACCTAGGTCCAGCACCTCACCCAGGCGACTGATGCCTTCGCCGTAAAGAATGTCGAACTCGGCTATCTTGAAAGGCGAGGCAACCTTGTTTTTAACCACCTTCACGCGGGTCTCGTTGCCGATGACCTCGTCGCCTTTTTTGATCGAACCGATGCGGCGGATATCGAGCCGCACCGAGGCGTAAAACTTCAACGCATTGCCGCCCGTCGTCGTTTCGGGGCTACCAAACATCACGCCAATCTTCATGCGGATCTGGTTGATGAAAATCACCATGCAATTGGCTTTTTTGATGTGCGCCGTCAGCTTGCGCAGCGCCTGGCTCATCAACCGGGCTTGCAGGCCGGGCAGTGAGTCGCCCATTTCGCCTTCCAGCTCGGCCTTGGGCGTGAGCGCTGCAACCGAGTCAATCACGATCAAATCAACCGCGCCGGAGCGGGTTAGCGCGTCAACAATCTCCAGCGCCTGCTCGCCGGTGTCGGGCTGGCTGATGAGCAGATCCTGCAAATTGACACCAAGCTTTTGCGCGTACTGGATGTCCAGCGCGTGCTCGGCATCGACAAAGGCACAAGTACCACCGATTTTTTGCATTTCAGCGATGACCTGTAGCGTCAGCGTGGTTTTGCCCGAGCTTTCGGGGCCGTAGATTTCAACCACACGGCCGCGCGGCAAGCCGCCAACGCCGAGGGCAATGTCCAGCCCCAACGAACCGGTAGAGACGACCTGGATGTCTTCGATCACCTCGCCGTCGCCCAGCTTCATGATGGTGCCTTTGCCAAACTGCTTTTCGATTTGTGCCAGCGCCGCTTGCAGGGCTTTGGCTTTTTCGGTGTTCAGGGCGGCAGACTGTGCAGGGTTTTGCACGGGGTTGAGTTTGCTGGTCAGTTCCATGAGAATCTCCTTTTAAATCAATGACGTATAAAAACTATGGCTAAGGTGATGCTGGCCTTTTGAGCTGCTGCAATTAACAACAGCGCTGGATACATGATCAGTACTTTATCGGCTTATTGAAATAAGTAAACATTATTTTTAGTCAGTTTTATTGACTAAATTGAGCTACACTAACATTGTGAAAAATTCAATTCCCTCAAGCGATCACAGTTGGCGCGTGTCACACCTCGGCCGTCTGATGGGCAACGCGCTGCGTCGCTTTGATGAGCGCGTGTTGCAGCTGATGGCCAAAGACGTGTTGGTACCGCTGGCGCTGTCAAACTTGGCGGCGCGCGACCAGGTGGGCGCGGCGCACAGCCACATCACGCGGCACTTGGCCGTCGGCG
>JBKJOH010000282.1:0-5690 GCA_046593295.1 Polaromonas sp.
GCCGCGCCTGCAACTGCTGCGCGAGTTGCTGCGCGAAGACGGCTCGATCTGGGTCACGATTGACGACAACGAGGGGCATTACCTCAAGGTGTTGATGGACGAGGTGTTTGGGCGGGGAAATTTTGTTGCGAATGTGGTTTGGGAGAAAAAGTTCTCACCTCAAAACGATGCTCATCAATTGAGCATCAACCACGATCATGTTTTTGTTTATGCCAAACGTGGTGAAAGCTGGCGGCCGGCCTTGTTGCCGCGCAGCTCCAAGCAGCTCGACAACTTTAAGAATCCCGACTCAGACCCACGCGGTGGCTGGCTTTCTGTTGACTACACATGCGCAAAAACACGCGACGAGCGGCCTAATCTCTACTATCCGATTACGAATCCGACTACGGGCAAAGAAGTTCTGCCGTCGCCCACCCGCGTCTGGGCTTATGACCGCGAATCAACGCGAAAAAACCAAATCGAAAACCTCCTTTTTTGGGGCGTGAAGGGTGAAAACGAGCGTCCTAGGTTGAAGAAGTTTCTTGAGTCTGTTCAAGCGGGAACTGTTCCGACTACGCTTTGGCGCAACGACGAGGTGGGTAACAACCAAGATGCCAAGAAAGAGGTTCTTGCCCTCGGCGCAGACACCACATTCACAACGCCAAAGCCAGAAGGTTTAATCCAGCGAGTACTTCAACTTTCCACCAACCCCAACGACCTCATCCTCGACTCCTTCCTCGGCTCAGGCACCACAGCCGCCGTCGCCCACAAAATGGGCCGCCGCTGGATAGGCATTGAGATGGGCGAGCACGCTGCCACGCACTGCCTGCCGCGCTTGGTCAAAGTCATCAACGGCGAGCAAGGCGGCATCAGCAAAGCCGTCAACTGGCAAGGCGGTGGCAGCTTCAGGTTTATGCAACTCGGCGCACCGGTGTTTGACGACACCGGCCGCATCCACAGTGCCGTGCGCTTTGCCACACTGGCCGCCTTTGTCTGGCAGCAAGAAACCGGCACAGCGTTTGATGCGCTAGGCGCAAAGCCGGGCACACCTTACCTCGGTACGCACTATGTTTTTAATAGCTGGTTACGCCCGTATTCATTGGGCTTGAGCCCGATTGAGGCATCAAAATCAGCCCCGCCCAGAGGCACGGCCTACTACCTGCTGTTCAACGGCATCCTCGGCGACAAGCGCCCCGCCAGTGGCAACGTACTGACGCGTGACGTGCTTGCCGCGCTGCTGGCGCTGCACGCCAAAGTAGCCTCGGCCAACACGCCCATAGTCGTCTACGGCGAATCCGTCAGGGTAGGCCCCGCTCGGCTAGCGGCCAGCGGCGTGACGTTCAAGCAAATTCCGTATGACGTGCGGGCGCGGTGAGGGAGCCTAGCTTTTTTTTGGCGCAGGCTTTTTGTCTATTTTTTTGAATTCACGAAGGGTCTGCTTCAGACCCTTTTTGAGATCGGTGACGCTGCTGCGCTCCAGCTTCAATTCCTCGGGCTTTTGGTTACTGATCTTGATCATGGTGTTGCGCACCTCGCGGCCCACTTTTTCGGCGGTCGTTTCTAAGTTTGGTTGGCCGCGAATCATTTCATTGCGAATCTTCGCTTCGGTCTGGGTAATGCGAAACAAATTGGCCGCTAACTCCTCTTTGCCCATGAAGTCCAGCATGGAGCCCTTGGGCTTCTCGCCCATGCCTTTGTAATTTTTTAACTGCGCTAGGTTCATGTTGTACATGCCGCGGTAGCCTGCATTTTGAAAGTATGCGTAGTTCTCTACGCCGTGGGTTTTGGCGGTGGAACTCAGAGTGCCTTCACGCTCCGTAATTTCTCCACGAATCAGCACCCGCTCGACTGAATCCGCCTTGGAGTACTCGGCAAAAGCGTCGGCCAGACCAGCAAAGTAGACTTGCGCACGTGCAACCAAGGGGTTGCGCACATCGGCGTTCATCACCGTCAAAAAGCAGGCGAACCGGGACAGCTTGAAATCGTTGTCTTCGCCCGACCCTTCCACTTGAACAAAATTCTCGTACACCGGGATTTGCAGAGTCAGGCAAACCGTTGTAGCTTTATTGATGGCTTTGTCGAGTTTTTTGCTATCGTCGTAACCAAGGCTTCGGGCTAAACCAGACTTGAGCCAATAAGTAAACCCATTTTCTTTAGCGAGCGCTTCAAAGTTGGGCTCATCGTCCTGGAAGTGAAAAAGGTCGGGTGTTTGGGTGTCCATATGTCGTAAGCCTCAGCGTGGGTTTTCAAGGCGGATTTACACCGTACCGAGTTCCACCAGCTTGCACGACATTTTGGCTCTGATTGCCTGGTGTGGGACGCAAGACGGCGAAACACCATAATTGTCGCTGAAAATCTTGCACAGTTCAGCCTAACGCCCATGACCGCCCTCACCCTAAAAACCTACCAACAAAGCGCCCTCACCGCGCTAAAGCTGTTTTTACAGCAAGCGACCACCATGGGCCTGGAGGCGGCTTGGGCGCATGCGATGCAGCGCAATGGTGCTCTTGCCACTAGCAACCTGCCTTATCCGTTATATCGCAGCGACGAGCTGGGCGATGTGCCCACGCTGTGCCTGCGCATACCCACGGGTGGCGGTAAAACGCTAATGGCTTCGCACGCGATTGCGGCCATTGCGCAAGCCTGCGCGCCGGGGCGCGACTTTCCCGTGGCTTTGTGGCTGGTACCCAGCGACACGATTCGCAGCCAAACTCTCGGCGCGCTGCAAACCCCCGGCCACCCCTACCGCGCCGCGCTGGAGGCGGCTTATGGCAACTTGCTGGTAGTGTGCGAGCTGGACGCCCTGCACACCATAGCGCCGCAAGACTTTGGCCGTAAAACGGTGGTGGTGGTAGCGACCATTCAAAGCTTTCGCGTGGCCAACAAGGCGGGGCGGCGCGTGTACGCGATGAGCGAGGCCTGGGAGACGCACTTTAAAAGCCTGAACCTCACGCCCCAGCAAGCAGCGCAGCGCGGCCTGCAATGTGTAGAAGAAGCAGACCTTGCCGATCAGAGCCAGAGCTTTTTAACCCGTGCAGACCTGGGCCGCGTCAAAACATCGCTGGCCAACTGGCTGGCCTGGCAGCAGCCGATTGTGGTGGTGGACGAGGCACACAACGCCAAAACGCCGCTGTCACTGAGCATGTTGCAAGGTATCAGGCCGACTTGCGTGCTCGACCTGACGGCCACGCCCGTGCCCAAAATGACCAATGTGCTGTACAGCGTGTCGGCCCGCGAACTGGAAGCCGAAGACATGATCAAGCTGCCCATCATGCTGGCCGAGCATGAGACCGGCTGGCAGGGCGCTGTACGCGATGCGCTGCTGCGTCGCACGCACCTTGAGTTTGAGGCCGCGCATGAGCCGGAGTACGTGCGGCCCATCGTGCTGTTTCAGGCACAGGACAAAGGCGGTGAAGCGACGGTCGAGGTACTTAAAAAACACCTGCTTGATGCGCACCACATTGCCGAGCTTGAAATTGCCGTAGCCACGGGCAACCAGCGCCAACTCGACGGCGTAAACCTGTTTGACCCCACCTGCCCGGTGCGCTATGTGATTACCGTCGATGCGCTCAAAGAAGGCTGGGACTGCTCGTTTGCCTACGTGCTGTGTTCGCTGCAAAACCTGCGCAGCAACCAGGCGGTTGAACAACTGTTGGGCCGCGTGCTGCGTATGCCTTACGCCAAAAAGCGCAAGAGCCCGGCGCTTAACAAAGCCTATGCGCATGTGATTGCCAAGAGCTTTTCGGAAGCCGCCAACTCGCTGGTCGAGAGCTTGACGCGCGGCATGGGCTTTGACGCACTGAGCGCGGCCAGCGTGCTGCTGCCCGATGACGATGACTTGTTTGGCCCAGCCGGAACATTAACTACCACCCAAACCAACGGCATGCCAAGAGTTTTGACGCTAGAGCTTGAACTCGCCACCAGCGACGCAGCTGAAGTTGCCAAGGCACTGCAAGCGCAGCCTGACGTGCAGGTGCTACCCGGCGCGCTAGAGGGCGATGCGGTGCGCCTGCGCATCGCCGGACCAGTGACGGAAGCCGCCCGAGACGCTATATTTTCAATAGCTGGTCATGCACGTAAACAGGCGCTTACAGAGCAATTTAACCAGCATGACGCGCGCATCAGGGCGCTTAGCTCGCCGGCAGAGCGCGGCGTGCCGTTTGCGGCCATACCGCAGTTGTGCATTAGTCTGCAAGGCGAGCTTGAGCTGATTGAGCGCGAAACGTTGGGCGAGTTAATCGAGTTTGATTTATTAAAAGCAGACCCGCGCCCCGAGCTGCCGGGCTTTAACCTGGTACAGCAAAGCGATTTGTTTGAGATTTACCTTGAAGGCGAGCGCGTGCGCCTCAAGCAGGGCGATGCGGCGCAGCTCTCGCTCGACAGCGTGCCCACCGATGCTACCGAGCTTGACCTGGTACGCGCGTTAGAGGGCCAGGTGCGCACCGCAGGCCTGACGCAACTAGAGACGCAAGTCTATGTACAAAAAATGCTGTCGCACCTGCTGCATGAGCGCGGCTTTACGCTGACGGGTTTGATTCGCTCACGCTTTCAGCTCGGGCAAATGATGAGCAAGCGCATTGACAGTGTGGTGGCTACAGCACGCAGTCAGGGCTTTCAAAACCTGCTGTTTGGCAAAACTAATGCAACGCTGGCACACGGTGGGGCATGGACTTTTCAGTTCACCCCAGGCCGCTACCCGGTGCGCGAGGCTTATGACGGGCGCTGGCAATTTAAAAAACATTACTTTGCCCAAATCGCCAAGCTCAAAGCCAAAGGTGAAGAGTTTGAATGCGCGGTAGCACTTGATGCCGAGCCAGCGGTGAAACACTGGACTCGTAACCTGGAGCGCCTGCCCGAGTTTGCTTTTTGGCTGCCCACCGCCACCGATTATTTTTACCCGGACTTTGTGGCCGAATTAAATGACGGCAAGCTGCTGGTAGTGGAGTACAAAGGCGAGGGCTATGCCACCAATGACGACTCACGCGAGAAACGCCTGGTCGGTGAACGCTGGGCGCAAACCACTGGGCAGCGTTTTGTCATGGTTGAAAAAATGCTCGATGGCATGGACATGGCGGGGCAGATACGCGCGGCTACTTCTCGTCAAGCTTGACCGTGATGCCACACGAAGCCATCGAAACCCACCAGCTCGGCCAGGTCGCCTATTGGCCCACGTTTGAGGCCATGCAGGCATTCACCGCCTCCAGAACCGCAAAAAATGCTGATTTTAAGAATAAAAAAGAGCTGCAACCCAATGAATATGTGCGTGACCAGCTATGGATTTGTGAGCACCCTCCGGTCTACACCCAGGGCCTGGCGGGCAAGGCAAGCCATGTTTTAAACCCCGGCAACATTCCGGTGGTGCAAACCGACCGGGGCGGACAGGTGACGTATCACGGGCCGGGGCAGGTGGTGGCGTATCCGCTGATGGACTTGAAGGCGGCGGGTTACTACGTCAAAGAGTACGTTTATCGGGTTGAGGAATCAGTGATTCGTACGCTGGCGCATTTTGGGGTCACGGGGCACCGGGTGCGCGGTGCCCCAGGGATTTATGTGCGGCTGGATGACCCGACTTCACATGCTCGGCTGCTGCCCTCACCCCAGCCCTCTCCCGCCAGCGGGAGAGGGAGTCAATATGGAAGTCAAGGCCCGGTATCGCTCCCTCTCCCCCCGGGAGAGGGCAGGGGTGAGGGCTCCCCGCTGCTCTTCGAAGG
>JBKJOH010000284.1:0-7582 GCA_046593295.1 Polaromonas sp.
TTTTCGACTATCTTTTTTTACGCAAATTCAAATCGTGGACACATCAAAATCGCCGCAAACCCGCATCGATATTGGCTTTGCGGGCGGCGACCACTGAATTAACCGGACACTAGTGATCTTACGTAGTGGTTTTGTTGGCATGAAGTGATCCCTAAAAATATGTGACGCACTAGCCTAGCGCAGCCAGTCTTCAACCTGCAAGCCGGGCACGCGCCAAAACTCTGCAACTCTGCTTCGTTATCAGTGACCCCGTTGCACCCAAGGCTAAAGCATATGCTACGTCTTTGCGGTCTCCGTTACCGTCGGCACCCCCAGACTCTTCAAAACATCCCGAACCATTTGCACCCGGTCTTTGGCTTCCGGCAGGGCTCGTTCAATACGCAGCTTGTCGTTACCGGCCAGTTTGATGTGCCGGTTTTTTTGAATCAGTTGCATGATGGCCATGGAATCAATCGGCGGGTCTTTTTTGAAGGTGATGCTGATAACGCCGGGCGCGGCATCGACCTTAACCACGCCGTAGGGCCGGGCGATGACGCGCAGGCGGTGTACGTCGATTAGCGTTTGGGCTTGGGGCGGTAGTTTGCCGAAGCGGTCTACCAGCTCTTCAAGCAGGGCATCTATCTGATCCGTGGTTTTGGCGGTGGCCAGCTTTTTGTAAAAACTCAGGCGCAAATGCACGTCGCCGCAATAGTCGTTGGGCAGCAGGGCGGGGGAATGCAGATTGATGTCGGTGGTGACGGTGAGCGGACTCAAGAGGTCGGGTTCAATGCCGGCTTTCAGGCAGCGCACGGCTTCACGGAGCATTTCGTTGTAAAGCTGAAAGCCGATTTCCATCATGTTGCCGGACTGGTTTTCACCCAGCACCTCGCCGGTACCGCGTATCTCCAGGTCATGCATGGCGAGGTAAAAGCCCGAGCCTAGTTCTTCCATCTGCTGAATGGCTTCGAGGCGCTGGCTGGCGTGTTTGGTCAGGCCCTCGATGTCGGGCACCATCAGGTAGGCATAGGCCTGGTGGTGGCTACGGCCAACCCTGCCGCGCAACTGGTGCAACTGCGCCAGGCCAAATTTGTCGGCCCTGGACATGACGATGGTGTTGGCCGTCGGTACATCAATACCGGTTTCAATAATCGTTGAGCACAGCAGCAGGTTGTAGCGCTGGGCGACAAAGTCTTTCATGACTTTTTCAAGCTCGCGCTCGGGCATCTGGCCGTGGGCTACGGCGATGCGCGCTTCGGGCAACAGCGCTTCGAGCTTTTCGCGGCGGTTTTGAATGGTGTCGACTTCGTTGTGCAAAAAGTAAACCTGCCCGCCGCGCTTGAGTTCACGCAACACGGCCTCGCGGATCACGCCGTTGCTCTCGCTGCGCACAAAGGTTTTGATCGCCAGGCGGCGCTGCGGGGCGGTGGCAATCACGCTTAAATCGCGCAAGCCTTCCAGCGCCATGCCCAGTGTGCGGGGAATCGGCGGGGCAGTCAGCGTGAGCACATCAACCTCGGCGCGCATGGCTTTCATGACCTCTTTGTGGCGCACGCCAAAGCGGTGCTCTTCGTCAATGATGAGCAGGCCCAGGCGCTCAAATTTCACATCGCTACTTAGCAGCTTGTGTGTGCCGACCACGATGTCTACCGTGCCATCACCCAGGCCTTTGATGGCGGCGGTGATTTCTTTGCCGGATCTGAAGCGGCTCATCTCTGCCACTTTGACGGGCCACTTGGCAAAGCGGTCTATCAGCGTCTGGTAGTGCTGCTCGGCGAGCAGCGTGGTGGGTGCCAGCAGGGCAACTTGCTTGCCGCCTGTGATGGCAATAAAGGCTGCGCGCAAGGCAACTTCGGTTTTGCCAAAACCTACGTCGCCGCAGACCAGCCTGTCCATCGGGCGCGGCGAGATCATGTCCTGAATCACCGCATGAATGGCGGCGCGCTGGTCGGCGGTTTCTTCAAAGCCGAAGTCGTTGGCAAAGGTTTCGTAGTCGCCGGGCGAATAGCGGAAGGCATGGCCCTCGCGTGCAGCGCGGCGTGCATATATGTTGAGCAGTTCGGCAGCCGAGTCGCGCACCTGCTCGGCGGCTTTGCGTTTGGCTTTTTCCCACTGGCTGCCGCCTAAGCGGTGCAGCGGCGCTTCGTCAGCACTGACGCCGGTGTAGCGGCTGATTTGCTGCAATTGGCTGACGGGCACGTACAGCGCGCTTTCGTCGGCGTATTGCAGATGCAAAAATTCCTGAACCGAAGGTGAGCCGTCTTGCCCCAGGTCCATATTGACAAGGCCTTTGTAGCGGCCAATGCCGTGGGCGCTGTGAACCACCGGGTCGCCAATGTTGAGCTCTGACAGGTCTTTGATCAGCGCTTCAACGTCGCTGACTTGCTCCTGCTTTTTATGGCGGCGGCGCAGGGTGGTGCCTGCTGCGAACAGCTCGGTCTCGGTGATGAAGTCGATGCCGCCTTGACCGTCATCCACGTCATCCAGCCAGCTAAAGCCCACGTCAAGCGCGGCAGTGGCTATGCCGAGTTTTTCAGTGCTGGTCTGGAAGTCTTCAAGCGAATCAAACGCCGGTGGGCTAACGCCGCTGGCGCGCAAAAAATCCAGCAGGCTTTCGCGCCTGCCATCGCTTTCGGCAAGAATCAACACGCGCTGCTGGGTATTGCGGATGTGGCCTTTAAGTTTGACCAGTGGGTCTTCAGCACCGCGCACCACGGCCATGTCACTGAGTTTTTGGAACTGCGTGTTGTCAACAACGTCGTGCACAGACGATTTGAATGCAAGCTGCGCATAGTGGTTGGTCAGTGCATAAAACTGCTCGGCACTTAAAAACAGCGACTCGGGCGGCAGTGCCGGGCGGTCTGGCGCATCACGCACCAAGCGGTAGCGGTCTTTGGTGTCTTGCCAGAAGCGCTGAAAGGCGGGCTCCAGGTCGCCATGCAAAACGACTGTGGCACTTTCTGAGCTATTGCCCAGGTAGTCAAAAACCGTTGCCGTTTCTTCAAAAAACAGTGGCAGGTAGTACTCGATGCCAGCCGTCGCCACGCCATTGCCGATGTCTTTGTAAATGCGGCTTTTGGTCGGGTCGCCTTCAAGCAGCTCGCGCCAGCGTTTGCGAAAACGCATGCGTGCCTCGTCGTCCATCGGAAACTCGCGGCCCGGTAGCAGGCGTACTTCGGGCACCGGGTACAGGCTGCGCTGGCTGTCGGGGTCGAATGTGCGGATGCTGTCGATCTCGTCATCAAACAAATCAACCCGATACGGCACCAGGCTGCCCATCGGGAAGAGGTCAATCAGCCCGCCGCGCACCGCGTATTCGCCGGGGCTGACAACCTGCGTGACGTGGCTGTAGCCCGCCAGCGTGAGCTGCGCCTTGAGGCGTGCTTCATCGAGCTTTTGCTTGACCTTGAACTCGAAGGTGTAGCCCGCCAGAAAGCTGGGTGGGGCCAAGCGGTAGAGCGCGGTGGTGGCGGGCACGATGACAACATCGGCACCGCTGTTCTTGCTGCGCTGCTGAATGCGCCACAGCGTGGCCAGACGCTCGCTGATTAAATCTTGGTGCGGCGAGAAGGTGTCGTAAGGCAGCGTTTCCCAATCGGGGAACAGCGCGCAGCGCAAATCGGGCGCGAAAAAGGCCAGCTCATCGAGCAGGCGCTGCGCCGTGGCTGCGTCCGACGTGATGATGGCTGTCAGCTTGCCAGCGGCTTTTTCTCTGAGGCCTAGCTGCGCGATCAGCAAGGAGTCGGCAGAGCCCACAGGCTGGGGCAGGGTGTGGCGTTTGCCGACGTTTAGTTTTGGTAATTGCATTAACAAATAGGTAGCAAAAATCAGCAGAAAAACACGAGCACCCCAACTTCGAAAAAGCTGGGGTGCGGAGGGTTATAAAAACCCTCCATTTTAGAATCTATGATGAAGTTATGACGACAGCGACTGACAAACCCCGGATATTTGCCCTGATTCCCTGTGCCGGCAACGGTAGCCGCGCTGCAAGTGCAGGCCCCAAGCAGTACCAGACTTTGCACGGGCAGGCTATGGTGGCCCATACATTGAGTGCTTTTCAGTCGCTGGGCAAGGTGGTTTCCGGGCTGTGGGTGGTGGTGGCCCCTGACGATGATGGTTTTTTAAACGCTTGCCCCGGCTATGGTGCGGGCTCTGAGGTGCTGCTCAATGGTGGTGGTGCTACGCGGGCTGCTTCTGTGCTCAATGGATTGAAGGCGATGGCTGTCGTTGCCAGCTTTGGGGACTGGGTGCTGGTACATGACGCGGCGCGTTGCCTCATCACACCTGAGCAAATCATGCGCCTGGTGGATGCCTGCCATGCTGATGCGGTGGGTGGCCTGCTGGCGCTGCCGTTGCCAGACACACTCAAGCAGGCTTCTGGCGGCCGTGTTTCAGCGACCATAGACCGCAGTGACAAATGGCTGGCGCAAACACCGCAGATGTTTCGCATAGGCGCTTTGATAGCCGCGCTGGAAGCCGCTGAAAGAATGGGCATTGCAGTGACGGATGAGGCTAGCGCCATCGAGGCGATGGGTTTGAAGCCGCTGCTGGTCCCTGGCAGCGCGCAGAACTTCAAGGTCACTTACCCGGAAGACTTTGCGCTGGCTGAGGCCGTGCTGGCGAGTCGTGCTGCTACTGACAAGAAGGAACACCGTTGATGACTACACCTGATTTCCCGAACATTCGTATTGGTGAAGGCTGGGACACCCATGCGCTGGTGCCGGGCCGCAAGCTCATCCTTGGCGGCGTTGAGGTGCCGCACACGCTGGGTTTACTCGGCCATTCGGATGCCGATGTGCTGCTGCACGCCATCATTGATGCGCTGCTGGGCGCTGCCGGGCTGGGTGATATTGGCAAGCACTTCCCGGACACCGATGCGCGCTTCAAGGGCGCTGACTCGATGGCGTTGCTGCTTGAAACGGCGCGCTTGCTGACTGAGCGGGGTTTGCGCATTGGCAATATCGACAGTACCGTGATTGCGCAGGCACCCAAGCTGGCAACTCACATACCTGCCATGCGTCAAAAAATTGCACGGGCCCTGGGGCTTGATGTGGGCCGTGTGAACGTGAAAGCCAAAACCGCCGAGAAGCTAGGGCCAGTGGGGCAGGGCCTGAGCATGGAGGCGCGAGCGGTTGTGATTTTGTTTTAGAGCGCTATTTATTTGATAGCTGGTAACGCCCGTATTTATTGGGCTACAACCATTTTTTACTCCTAAAAACGGCTTTTTCTGCTGATTTTTAGGTGTTTTTTGAGCTTTGACGCAAAAACATCAGCCCCTGCGCAGCTTGATGTGCGCAGCCAGCCCACCTGAAGCGGTGTTGACCAGGCCGAATATTCCGCCCATGCGCTGTATGGTTTTTTCGACAATGGCCAGGCCCAGGCCTGCACCCGTTGCCGCCGTGCGGGCCGCATCGCCCCTGAAGAACGGACGTGTCAGTTTGGGCAGCATCTCGGCGGACACGCCCTGGCCGTGGTCGCGCACCTTGATGAGCACCCATTGGTCACGCTCTTTGGCAGAGATTTCCACCAGGGCAATGCCGGTGTCGGGGGTTTTGCCGTAGCGTCGCGCGTTTTCGATCAGGTTGGACATGACGCGCAGCAACTCGACTTCATCGGCCAGCACATTCAGGTTGTCGGGCAGGGTGACGGTGATGCGCAGGTCGTCGTAGTCGGCTACCGCATACACAGCAGCCGCGACGATGGCATTGAGTGACACTGGAGCCAGTTGCGCCGGATCAGGGCGCGCGTAGTCGAGAAACTTGTCGATGATGGCATCAAGCTGCGTGATGTCTGCGGCCATGTGGGCTCTGGCCTCGTCATCGGCCACGCTCAATTCGGTTTCCAGTCGCAGACGTGCCAGCGGCGTGCGCAGGTCATGCGAAATGCCGGCCAGCATGATGACGCGGTCTTGCTCGATTTCCGAGAGTTGTTCTGCCATGCGGTTAAAGCCGATGTTGACTTCGCGGATCTCGCGGGTGGAGGCTTTTTCGTCCAGCAGGCTGGGATCAAAGTCGCCATCGCGCATACGGCTAGCGGCAAACGATAACTGCTTGAGCGGGCGGTTAATCAGCCGTGCGATAAACGCTGCACCGACCAGCGACAGCGCCGCTGCCGTGATGAGCCAGATCAACCACGTACTACCGCGTGAGGGGCCGATCCGCGAAATGTCGGTTTGCAGCCAGTAGGCATCCTTGTCAATTGAAAAGCCGACCCACAAACCTTTGATGCCATTGACATCACTGGCGACCACCGTGTTGCTCCCTAGGCGAGCCTTGAGCTCTTCACTGATGCGCTGGCCCAAAGCGTCGCTCTCGAACAAGTGAAACTTGTCCCCGGGTTCACGAATGGTGATGCGCACTTGTTCTTCGTCGGCCAGGGTTTTGATGAGCGAGACACGGTCAATCGCATCGGAGTAGCGCAGCGCGGCACGGCTCAAATTGACCAGCGAGGCTAGCTGCTGCGCGCTCTGGATGGCGCGCGGCTCCGACTCCAGCGAGCGAAAGGTCTGCAGCCAGGCGACGATGGAGCCAAACAGCAGCAGCGCCAGGAAGAAAAAGGTACGCCAGAAAAGGCTGAAACCCCGGCGTGGCCGCATCCCCAGCGGGGCTGGAGTGGTTTCAAGCGGCGCAGGGCTGCTGTTGTAGACGGCGTTTTGTGGCACGCCTAGTTTGTGCCATCCGGCACAAAAACATAGCCCACACCCCACACGGTTTGTATGTAGCGCGGTGCCGCAGCATCAACCTCAATCAGCTTGCGCAGGCGCGAGACCTGCACATCCAGACTGCGGTCAAACGGCTCAAACTCGCGGCCACGCGCCAGTTGCGCCAGCTTTTCGCGCGACAGCGGCTGGCGCGGGTGCCGCACCAGGGTTTTCAGCATGGCAAATTCGCCCGTCGTCAGGGGCATATCTTCGCCATTTTTTTGCAGTGTGCGCAAGCCCATGTCGAAAGAGAACGGGCCAAAAGTCACCAGCTCCTGGTCAATCGACGGCGCACCGGGTACTTCAGTCGCTGGGCGACGGCGCAGCACGGCATGGATGCGGGCCAGCAACTCGCGCGGGTTGAAGGGCTTGGACAAATAGTCGTCAGCGCCGACTTCCAGACCAACGATGCGATCCACGTCTTCGCCCTTGGCGGTCAGCATGATGATGGGAGTACGGTCGTTAGCAGCGCGCAGGCGGCGGCAGATCGACAGGCCATCTTCGCCCGGCAGCATCAGGTCTAGCACGATCAGATCAACCGCGTCGCGAAGCATGATGCGGTTTAGTGCCTTGCCGTCTTCGGCCAGTATCACTTCGAAGCCCTCCTGGGACAGATAGCGGCGCAGCAGGTCGCGGATGCGGGCATCGTCGTCAACAATGAGGATTTTATCGGCGCGGGCAGTGGTATTGGCTTGGGTCATTGGGGTTTCGTAATTTGTAACAGAGCCATTTTGCGGGTTGAAAACGCGAACTACGGTTTTTTCGGGTCACATTGACACACTGTTACAGAAGTTGCGACTGAAAGCAAGTTTTACCATCTGCCGGTGCCGTGGTTTGTAGGTGAAATTCGTTTGTTGTCAGGTGGTGTGTTGGCCCGGGCCACAATGCCTGTGCCTTTTGTTAATT
>JBKJOH010000262.1:0-12203 GCA_046593295.1 Polaromonas sp.
TCGAGCCCGTCGAAGTGCAGGAAAAAACGGCTTCACGCCTGCATGAGTTGTTGGGGTCAGAGCCCAAATGCGACTAGCCTACGGCTCGCCCGGAGGGTGCGGTGCGATGCACCGCAGCGAAATTGGTGTCTGACCCCAATAACTCTGGGCAGCAGAAATACAGGTTCAGAAAAACCTCAGGCTGGGCCATAATTTGAGTCAACAGGCTAGTGGCCGTAAAGCATTCCCCTCTGCCAGCACCAGCGGCCATCCCGGTCGTTGGTTCAGTCCAACAAGGAATACCCTCCGCGTATGCATATCGCTCTCGTTTCAAACATCGCCGCGCGGCAGATTGATAAAAGGGGTCAGACTCCTTTTCACTTCATGCCGAGCCCGCCCAGCGAGAGCTTTTTTGCTACTTAAAAAAATCGGAGTTAATAGGTTGAAAATAAGTTTTTTATTCGCCTACCTGTTGGTTCTGATAAGTCAGAACGGCTTTGCAGCCTCCCCTGAGTCGGTATATCAGCGTGCATCACCGAGCGTTGTCTACGTGGTTGGACTTGGAGAAAAGTTTTCGAGCCAAGGAAGCGGCGTGATTGTTGCTCCCAATATCATCGCAACCAATTGCCATGTGATCAAAAGCGTGAAAGCGATTACCGTGCTTTCCGCTTCACAAAAATCAAGTGCTGTAGCAGTCTATGCTGACCTGAAGCGTGACGTTTGTTTGCTCTCGGCGGGCATCGCGGGCGGCGTGCCGGCTCGACTTGGGTCCGCGACAGCCTTAAAAGTGGGGCAACGGGTATACGCAATCGGAGCGCCTCGCGGCTTAGCCCTCTCCCTTTCCGATGGAATTGTGTCTTCACTTCGAGGTGACTCAAGCTCCCAGATGGTCCAGACCACCGCTCAAATTTCTCCCGGATCGAGCGGTGGCGGACTATTTGACGATGAAGGAAGACTCGTTGGATTAACGACCTATCGGATCAAAGATTCTGAGGGATTGAACTTCTCTCTGCCAGTGAACTGGGTAGCTGAGGCGCTTACTCGATTGCAAAAGAAGGAACCCCTTGGTATCGCGGCTAATTCAAATAGTCAAGGTGAGGAGTCTCCCGCAATGCTGGCCATGATGACTGCGGCAACTCTTTTGGGGGGGAATTGTCCCTTTGATAAGCCGCCAGAACTTTCTTGGAAAACAAAAGACTCAAGAGACAAATATGAAATTTGGGCAGCACCAATAAACCTAGAAATCCTCAGGTTGATGGCTCTACAGAATGGGCAGCCCGAGAGTTGGCGCAGCGAGTCTTCCAACTCGGCAAGCGACCCAGCTCGGTCACTTTATTACGAAAGTTTTCGCGCCGGACTTTCCCCAAACATCGGAGCGGCACTTGCCATCAAATTTGCTTCACGAAGTAGAAGTAGGTTAGCCAGAACCGAAGGTCTAAGTCTCATGCTGCCAATAAGTACGCCGACACTTGAGGCCATAAAAATTGGAATTACGGCTAGGCGAGACGGATTCTGCTGGGACCCATATGCTTTTCGAATCAACGTTCGAATTGCGATGAACACTCTACGCGGGTATTTAGATCAACACCAAGGCGACTTGAAGGAAGCACTTTTTGACTACGCGAGCTTGGACGCAGAACTACAGCCGGAAATAGCGAAATCTCTTGCATCTGAGGTCATGGATCTTTATCTGCAGATGGACAAGCAAACACCCGCGCCAAGCATCTCCAATCAATGAGGCTGGATTTACTTCGGTCTTACGACCTAAACCAGCGCCTTCACCTTGAACGTTAGGCTGCACAAATGATGACCGAATCTCCATCACCACCGGAAGAGATACCTGAAGAAGGTAACGCAGGCAAAGTTGCGCGTGGCGCCCTACAAGTTGCGAGCGGCGCGATCCCTGTCGTCGGGGGCATTCTCTCCGCGCTTGCGGGCGTCTGGTCCGAGCGTGAACAAGCCAAGGTAAACAAGTTCCTCGAGCAGTGGGTGCGAATGCTCGAAGATGAGATCCGCGAGAAGGAGGCGACGGTAGTCGAAATCATGTCGCGGCTAGACCTCCAAGACGAGAAGGTCGCTGAGCGCGTCGAAAGCAGGGAGTTTCAGTCGCTTGTGAAGAAAACCTTCCGTGACTGGGCCGGAGTCGAAAGTGAGCAGAAGCGCGTTCTGATCCGCAACATCCTAAGCAACGCGGCTGCATCGGCTATTTCGAGCGATGACGTCGTCCGCATGTTCATCGATTGGATTGGGCAGTACTCGGAGCTACACTTCCAAGTCGTTGGTGCGATCTACAACTCAGGTGGCATTACGCGTGGCGCTATCTGGAGCAAGATCGACAAACGCCGGGTGCGAGAAGACTCTGCGGACGCAGACTTATACAAGCTTCTGTTTCGCGATCTCAGTACTGGCAGTGTCATCCGGCAACATCGCGAGACTGACTACCACGGCAACTTCATAGCCAAGCGTGTCGCTGGCTCTACAGGCGGTTCCAAGACACTTACGTCAGCGTTCGACGAAGAGGACCAATACGAACTCACCGAACTCGGGCAGCAGTTTGTGCACTACGCTATGACAGAACTCACGCCTCGCATTGCTTACAAGTACACGCCTCGATAAAAGGGGTCTGACCCTCATGACACTCGGTTAAGGTTAACACCCCTAAAAATGGTGTGCGAAGCGAAGCATGGGGTCTTGCAATCACGCATACAGCCTGCATTCGAGAGGGACTGCGCAAAAGCGCGTAGCCCCTCAATTTGAACGTTTGGAATCTCAAACCCCGCCTCATCAGCTCTGCGCTTGAAAGCCGAGACCCGCGCAGCCATCGCATCTGCTTCGTCGAGCTCAGAATAGAATTGTTCGCACTCCACGGGTTAAATCACCATGACACTTACTGAACAGAAAAGATTGTTTATTTGCCAGAATATTGAGTTTGGATTGAAACAAGAATATGAGAGAAACTCCGAACTGTCAGACACAGTTTCCGCGAGAGCTTTGGATAACGCCAAGATAGCCTGCAAGCACCAGTTCGGATTTGCACAGAACGAGAGCGTCTCCACCTCGATTGAGACAGCGGGAATTGTTGGGCTATGCGTCGCGATCGCCTTGAAACAAGTCAAGGAACTTGAGACACTAACGCTCAAGGAATACATGGCCTGTATTGAGAAAGTCCGGCGCTCAGTGCTGCTGCATTCCCAGGATGGGAAGCGCGCCTATTACGAATTTGTGCGAGGGTTCCTACCCTGAAGCTGGGCTGAAATATGCAGTCCGATACACCAGCCCGGCGGTGAGGAGTCGCTCAATGTGGCGGCGGCTGCGGCTATCTGTTTTTATGCCAGCTCATTAGGCAGGCCGTCACGTTCTCTCGGGCTATAATCAAGAGCTTTTCAAAACACAGCTTCGCCCGAGCGCCGACACAAGCAAACACCCTCACAAAAGCAGCCACAACAGTCTTGAACGAGACAACGCTTGTGCATGCTTGGGCGAACCGTAACCAATCCGGAGAACCCAGTGCTTTTGTCTCTACAGGGAAACCATCCCAACGCCATATTGGCGCTCGCAGACGGCACGGTCTTTATCGGCCAGTCCATAGGTGCGCAAGGCGCAACGATTGGTGAGGTGGTTTTTAATACCGCCATGACCGGCTATCAGGAAATCCTTACCGACCCGAGCTATTGCCAGCAGATTGTCACGCTGACCTACCCGCATATCGGCAACTACGGCATTACTGCCGAAGACGTTGAAGCTGGCAAAGTGCATGCCGCCGGGCTCATCATCAAAGACTTGCCGCTTCTGGCATCCAATTTCCGCTCAACCATGACCTTGTCTGAATATCTGGTCAAGGAAGGCACGGTTGCGATTGCAGGCATTGACACGCGGCAACTGACCCGCCTGCTGCGCAGTAAGGGTGCTCAAAACGGCTGCATCATGGTCTTGGCTAAAGGCGAAGAAGTCACCCAGGTAGCAAAAGACAAAGCCATCGCGGCGGCTCGCGGCGCACCCAGCATGGCAGGGCTTGATCTGGCCAAAGTCGTGTCCGTCAAGCAGACCTATGAGTGGACGCAAACCGAATGGAAGCTCGGCTCGGGTTATGGTGTGCAGATCACGCCGAAATTCCACGTTGTCGCGTTTGACTTTGGTGTCAAGAAAAACATCCTGCGCATGATGGCCGAGCGCGGTGCGCGCATCACGGTGGTGCCCGCGCAAACGACCGCTGCTGACGTGCTCAAGCTCAAGCCAGATGGTATTTTTCTGGCTAACGGCCCTGGCGACCCAGAGCCTTGCGACTACGCGATTGCCGCCACGCGCGAGCTGATTGAAACCGGTATTCCTACCTTCGGCATCTGCCTGGGCCACCAGATCATGGCGCTGGCCAGTGGTGCCAAAACTTTCAAGATGAAGTTCGGCCATCACGGTGCCAATCATCCAGTCAAAGACCTTGATAACGGGCGTGTCAGTATCACCAGCCAGAACCATGGTTTTGCGGTGGATGAGAAATCACTGCCTGCCAATTTGCGCCCAACTCACATCAGTCTGTTTGATGGCACGCTGCAAGGCTTGGCGCGTACGGACAAGCCGGCGTTTTGCTTTCAGGGCCACCCCGAGGCAAGCCCGGGCCCGCATGATATTTCATATTTGTTTGATCGGTTTACCGCCCTCATGGAACAACATGGAGGCAAAGTATGAGCCCCCACGTTCACGGCACTGCCGTTTCACTGCCCCCCGAGGGGGCGTTTGCTCCCTTGGAGCGGTCCTACGAGAGCAAAAATGCCTAAACGCACAGACATCAAAAGCGTCCTCATCATAGGCGCAGGCCCCATCATCATTGGGCAGGCTTGCGAGTTTGACTATTCAGGCGTGCAGGCCTGCAAGGCTTTGCGTGAAGAGGGCTACAAAGTCATTTTGATCAACAGCAACCCTGCAACGATCATGACCGACCCAGCCACGGCTGACGTGACCTACATCGAGCCCATCACTTGGCAGACGGTTGAAAAAATTATTGCCAAAGAAAAGCCCGACGCGATTTTGCCAACCATGGGTGGGCAAACTGCGCTGAACTGTGCGCTTGATTTGTGGCACAACGGCGTGCTTGAAAAATACACTGGAATGGGAACGGGCAAGCCCGTGGAGCTGATTGGTGCCAAGCCCGAGGCGATTGACAAGGCCGAAGACCGCCTGAAGTTCAAAGACGCGATGACCAAAATCGGCCTCGACTCTGCGCGCTCTGGCATTGCCCACAGCATGGATGAGGCCTGGGTGGTGCAAAAAACGCTGGGCTTTCCGACGGTGATTCGCCCCAGCTTTACGCTGGGCGGTACGGGCGGTGGCATTGCCTACAACTCGGAAGAGTTTGAAACGATTTGCAAGCGCGGCCTGGAGGCCTCACCCACCAATGAGCTGCTGATTGAAGAGTCGCTGCTGGGCTGGAAAGAGTACGAGATGGAAGTCGTGCGCGACACCGCTGACAACTGCATCATCGTCTGCTCGATTGAAAACCTCGACCCCATGGGCGTGCATACCGGTGACTCGATCACGGTGGCCCCAGCGCAAACCTTGACCGACAAGGAATACCAGATTCTGCGCAACGCATCGCTCGCGGTGCTGCGCGAGATTGGTGTTGATACCGGTGGTTCTAACGTGCAGTTTTCCATCAACCCGGTCGATGGCCGCATGGTGGTGATAGAGATGAACCCGCGTGTCTCGCGCTCATCGGCGCTGGCATCCAAAGCCACCGGCTTTCCGATTGCCAAGGTCGCTGCCAAGCTGGCGGTGGGCTACACGCTCGACGAGTTGCGTAACGACATTACCGGTGGAACTACCCCCGCGAGTTTTGAGCCCAGCATTGACTATGTCGTCACGAAAATTCCGCGTTTTGCATTCGAAAAATTCCCGACAGCCGATTCGCGCCTGACGACGCAGATGAAGTCGGTTGGTGAGGTCATGGCCATGGGCCGTACCTTCCAGGAGTCCTTCCAGAAAGCGTTACGCGGGCTTGAAGTTGGCGTAGATGGTATGAACGAAAAAACGCAGGATCGCGAAGTGCTTGAGAAGGAGCTGGGTGCCCCTGGCCCTGACCGCATCTGGTATGTAGGCGATGCGTTTGCACTCGGCATGAGCGTTGCTGAAGTCTTTGCGCTGACCAAAATTGACCCATGGTTTCTGGTGCAGATCGAGCAAATCGTCAAGATAGAGCTTGAACTTGAAACCACGACGCTCGACTCGATTGATGCCGTCACGCTGCGCATGCTTAAGCAAAAAGGCTTTTCAGACCGCCGCCTCGCCAGGCAGCTCAAGACCACTGACACCGCCATCCGCGAAAAGCGAAAAGCGCTGGGTGTGCGGCCTGTGTACAAACGCGTGGACACCTGCGCGGCAGAATTTGCCACCAACACGGCCTATATGTACTCGACCTACGAGGCTGAGGGAAGCGAGTGTGAAGCGCTGCCTACTAACAAGAAAAAAATCATGGTGCTGGGCGGCGGGCCCAACCGCATCGGCCAAGGCATTGAGTTTGACTACTGCTGCGTACACGCCGCGCTCGCCATGCGTGAGGATGGTTACGAGACCATCATGGTCAACTGCAATCCTGAAACGGTTTCAACCGATTACGACACCTCAGACCGTCTGTATTTTGAGCCGCTGACGCTTGAAGACGTGCTCGAGATTGTTGACAAGGAAAAACCCTTTGGCGTGATCGTGCAATACGGTGGACAAACGCCACTTAAGCTTGCGTTGGACTTGGAGCGTAACGGCGTACCCATCATCGGCACCTCGCCCGACATGATTGACGCTGCAGAAGACCGCGAGCGCTTTTCGGCACTGCTGCGCGAGCTGGCTTTAAAGCAGCCGCCCAACGCTACCGCCCGCACAGAGCCCGAGGCCTTAGAGAAAGCCGCCACGCTCGGCTATCCGCTGGTGGTTCGTCCCAGCTATGTGCTGGGAGGCCGCGCGATGGAAATCGTGCACGAGCAGCGCGATTTGGAGCGGTATATGCGCGAAGCCGTCAAAGTCAGCCATGACTCGCCGCTGTGGCTGGACCGCATCCTGCTCGATCCTATTGAATGCGATGTGGACTGCATCCGCGATGCAGAAGGAAAAACCTTTATCGGCGGCGTGATGGAACACATCGAGCAGGCTGGCGTACACAGTGGCGACTCGGCCTGTTCGCTGCCGCCTTATTCGTTGAGTGCCGGAACCGTGACGGAAATCAAGCGGCAGACGGCGGCCATGGCTCAGGCTTTGAGCGTGGTGGGCCTCATGAACGTGCAGTTTGCGATCCAGCATGTCGATGGCCAGGACGTGATTTATGTGCTCGAAGTGAACCCGCGCGCCTCCCGCACCGTGCCGTTTGTCAGCAAGGCCACCGGCATCCAGCTGGCCAAGGTGGCGGCGCGCTGCATGGTCGGTCAGTCGCTGGCTTCGCAAGGCATTGGCAAGGAAGTCACGCCGCCGTATTTCAGCGTCAAAGAAGCCGTCTTCCCGTTCGTCAAGTTCCCTGGTGTTGACACGATTCTCGGGCCCGAGATGAAGTCCACCGGAGAAGTGATGGGTGTGGGCAAGACCTTTGGCGAAGCATTTGTGAAGTCGCAAATCGGCGCCGGCACCAAGCTGCCAAGGTCCGGCAAAGTGTTTCTGACGGTGAAAAACAATGACAAGCCGCGCGCCGTTGAAGTGGCAAGAGCCCTGGCTGAAATGAAGTTTGAGATCGTGGCCACCAAAGGCACAGCTGCGGCGATTGCGGCGGCAGGCATTGCCTGCTCGGTGGTCAACAAGGTCACCGAAGGCAGGCCGCACGTTGTAGACATGATTAAAAACAAGGAGATTGCGCTGGTTATCAATACCGTTGAAGAGCGCCGTAACGCGATAGCTGATTCCCGGCAGATCCGCACCTCTGCACTGCTTGCGCGGGTAACGACCTACACGACGATTGCCGGTGCCGAAGCAGCGGTAGAGGGCATGAAGCACCTGGACAGCCTGGGCGTGGTCTCGGTGCAGGAAATGCACGCCCAGCTACGGACTGCGTGACCGTATAGCATCATTGCATCATCACGCCGAGTGGCAACACCTAGCGGTTTGCTTTTTTATAAAGCCCAAAATTCGCAAATACCTTCTAGAGACAAGTATGGCAACCATCCCCATCACGAAAATCGGCGCAGAAAAACTCAAGGCCGAGTTGCACCAGCTTAAAACCGTTGACCGTCCCTGGGTCATCAACTCCATTTCCGAAGCACGGGCTCAGGGCGACCTGAGTGAAAACGCCGAGTACGATGCCGCCAAAGACCGCCAGGGCTTTATTGAAGGGCGTATTCAAGAAATTGAAGGTAAGTTGTCGTTTGCCCAAATCATTGATCCGTCTGTGATGGATGCTGGCGGCAAAGTGGTTTTTGGCTCGACCATCGAGCTGGAAGATGAAGACACGGGCGACAAAGTGACGTATCAAATTGTTGGCGAGGATGAGGCCGACATCAAGTTTGGCCGCATCAACATCAGCTCGCCGATTGCGCGCGCGCTGATAGGCAAGGATGAAGGCGATACGGCAGAAGTGCAGGCACCTGGTGGCATCAAACGCTACGAGATCATTGCCGTCATGTATTTGTGATGCGGCAGCGTTTCGGCGTTATGTTAGCTGCTCTTTGGTGGGGTAGTTTGACCGCGTTGGGCTTTGTGGTCGTGCCGATGTTGTTTAGCCGCTTGCCCAGCCCTGCGGCAGCGGGGGCCTTAGCCGCCAAGCTGTTTACTGCACAAGCATGGCTTAACATTGCTTGCAGCATGTTTTTGTTGCTTACTTTTAATCTGAAACAAGCTGTAGCCCAATCAATACCGATGCGAGCAGCTACTAAATTTGTAGTAGCTGGCTCGCTGCTGACGGTACTGGTTGAGTTCGCCGTAGCGCCGCATATCGTGAACGCCCGAGCGTTTGGAGGCGACCTGAAGTTTTGGCACGCCTTGGGCAGCGCTATGTATGTGGGGCAGTGGCTTTGCGCGGGGATGAGCTTGTGGATATTGGCCAAGCCACCCAATCAGCAATAGCTAGAGCCGCTCAGCAGCCTCAAGCGTATTGACCAGCAGCATGGTGATGGTCATAGGGCCAACACCGCCTGGCACCGGGGTGATGTAGCCGGCGACTTGGCGCACGCCTTCAAAATCGACATCGCCGCACAGCTTGCCGTGCTCGTCGCGGTTCATGCCCACGTCAATGACGACGGTGCCGGGGCTCACCATGTCGGCGGTCAGCACATTGCGCTTGCCGACCGCCACGACGATGACGTCGGCCAGCAGCGTCATGGCCTTGAGGTTGCGGGTGGCGCTGTGGCAGACCGTCACCGTGGCGTTTTGTTGCAGCAGCATCAGGGCCACCGGCTTACCGACGATGTTGGAGCGACCGATGACGACGGCGTGCTTGCCTTTGAGTTCGTAGTGAATGCTCTCCAGCATCTTCATGCAGCCATGAGGCGTGCAGGGCCAAAAACCGGGTTGACCGACCATCAGCCCGCCAGCGTTGGCGACGTGAAAGCCATCCACGTCTTTCGCTGGAACGATCGCTTCGATCACTTTATGCGCGTCGATGTGCGCGGGCAGTGGTAATTGCACCAAGATGCCGTGGATGCTGTGGTCGTGGTTCAGTTCAGTAATGCGCGCCAGCAGTTCGGCTTCACTCAAGGTGGCCGGGTAGGTCTCCAGGACAGAATGCAGACCGGCTACGTGGCAGGCTTTGACTTTGTTGCGGACATAGACCGCAGAGGCCGGGTTCTCTCCGACCATGATGACGGCGAGGCCCGGCGTGATGCCGTGCGCCGTGAGTGCGGCAGCGCGCGCGGCGACATCATGACGCAGTTTATTTGAAAGGGCGTTGCCGTCTATGAGTTGGGCAGTCATTGAATCTCCAATTTACAAGTAAAAATGCCCGTTAAGCCAATGAAAACGGGCGTGACAAGCTATAAAAAATATAGCAAATTTTTAAATCAAGTTTTCGGTGCGGTCGACCTGAGGGCTATTTTCAGCAAGTCGGCCACGGTGTTGGCAGCCAGCTTTTCCATGATGTTGGCGCGGTGTGCTTCCACCGTCTTGATACTGATGCCCAGGTCGTCGGCAATCTGCTTGTTCAGCCGACCTGCCACGATGCGTTCGAGTACCTGTGTCTCACGCGAGGTCAGTTTGGCGAGCAGGGCATCGCGGCTGGCAGATTGCTGGTGGCCTGCAAAGGCTTCCTTGGCCTGCTCCAGCATACGTTTGACCAAGTTGACGAGAGCTTCTTCCTGAAACGGCTTCTGGATGAAGTCCATGGCACCTTTTTTCATGCTGTTCACCGCCATCGGAACGTCGCCGTGCCCAGTGATGAAAACAATCGGCAGCGGCGACTTGCGCTCGACCAGCCGGTCCTGCAGTTCCAGCCCTGTCATGCCGCCCATGCGGATGTCCACAATCAGGCAGGCCACTTCGCGTGCGTCGTAGCGACTCAAAAAGCTTTCTGCCGAGTCATAGCAGCGTACCCGGTAGTCTTTGCCTTCAAGCAGCCATTGCAGTGAATCGCGTACGCCCTCGTCATCATCAACAACGTAGACGGTGCCTTTTTTCGGTATCAAGCTCATGCCAGACTTTCAGTGTGAAGTGTTATTGGGGTCAGACACCAATTTCGCAGCGGTGCGAAGCACCGCACCC
The DNA here is from genome assembly GCA_046593295.1 of Polaromonas sp. Taxonomy (GTDB): domain Bacteria; phylum Pseudomonadota; class Gammaproteobacteria; order Burkholderiales; family Burkholderiaceae_C; genus Polaromonas. Next base: position 10,636 of record JBKJOH010000262.1, read on the forward strand.
GGAGGGCGAGCCACAGGCTCGGCGAATTTGGGCTCTGACCCCAATAACACGAATGCGCAATTTTTTGACGCTCAGGTGAGCGCTACGTTATCTGTAGCAGGAGGTAGCGGTGAAAGCAGGGGCGTTACAGGAATCCAGAAGCTGAATCGGCACCCGACCACCTCGTCGCCATTGTAGAGGTTCTCGGTAAGCATCCGCCCCTGGTGCGACTCGACAATGCTGCGGCACAGTTTGAGGCCTATGCCCATGCCTTCGGCCTTGGTGGAGTAAAACGCTTCAAACAACCGGGCCATGACTTCTGGTGACAGGCCGCGTCCTGAATCGAATACTGAAAACTCCACCACGCTCTGGTCTTCAATGTATTTGGGCACCACCCGCAGTTCAACGCTGCGCCTGGCTGTGGGCAGCTGCGCCTGCGCAATCGACTCGGCAGCGTTCTTCATCAGGTTAATCAGCACCTGCTCGATCAGGATGGGATCGACCATCACTGGGGGCAGGCGCGCCGCGATGTAGTGGCTCAGGCGCACATTGTGACGGCGCAGTTCGATGTCGGCCAGTTCCATCGCGTTGCTCACCATCGTCGCAACGTCGGCCAGGGATCGGTTCGGTTCGCTGCGTTTGACGAAGGCGCGTATGCGCTGGATGATTTGCCCGGCACGGTATGCCTGCCGGGCTGTTTTTTCCAGCGCAACCAGTAGGTCTTCGTTGCTGATCTGTTGGCTTTTGATGCGCGACACCATGCCGTTGCAGTAGTTGTTGATGGCGGTGAGCGGCTGGTTCAGCTCATGCGCCACGCTGGAGGCCATCTCGCCCATGGTGATGAGGTGGCTGGCGGTTTGCGCGCGTTCGTTTTGCTGTGCGGCCTGCTCTTCGGCATGGCGGCGCGGGGTGATGTCGGTGGCAATCACCATCTGTGCCAGGCGGCCGTCCACCCAGGTCAGGTAGCGCGAACGCACCTCCAGCCACTTGGACAATTCGGGTACAAAAATCTCGGCGTTTTCTGTCTGTGCCGTGGTCAGCGTGTCGGTGGGAAAACCGGCCAGGCCGTCAACCGCATCGAGCGCATCGTCTACCGGCGCGGCAGCGGGTACACCGGCCTGGGCAATCAGATTCATGTGGCCCGATACCTCAGCGCCAAACCATGAGCGGTACAGCTTGTTGGCAAACAGCAGCTCTTCACTGCCCAGCGGTGCCACGGACACGGCCGCATCGAGGCCTTCAAGCACAGTGGTGAAGCGCTCGTATGAGGCCGATAGCTCGTCCCGGATACGCCGGGGTTCGGTGATGTCTGTCATGGAGGTCATCCAGCCGGTTTGCTGGCCGTGCGGGTCTATCAGCGGCGACACGTACAGGCGCGCGTCAAAAAGCTGGTCGTTTTTACGTTTGACCTTGACCTCGAAGCCCGCAGGCGGTGTACGGCCATGCATCTCGTCGTTCAGCCGCGCCATCAGCGTGTCAACTTCGGCCTCCGGCCAGTACGGAAAGGGCGGCGTGCGACCCACCAGCTCGGCCTCACTAAACCCGGTCATCTGGCAAAAGGCGGGGTTGACATAGGTGATGCGGCCCTG
>JBKJOH010000115.1:0-5840 GCA_046593295.1 Polaromonas sp.
AGCAAAGCGCAGGCCATGGCAGAGCACTCTATGTGCCAGCCAGGCCTGCCGGGGCCGTAGGCGCTTGGCCATTTGGCATCGGCTGGCTCGGCCGGTTTGGCGCTCTTCCAGAGCACAAAATCCAGCGGGTCGCCCTTGCCGCCCTGCACATCAACGCGCTCACCGGCACGCAACTCGTCCAGCGATTTGCCAGACAGCTTGCCATAGCCATCAAATTTACGCACTGAATAATTCACGTCGCCGGCGCCCACGTCCGTTGCAGATTGCGACTGCGACTGATAGGCCAGACCCTTTTTTTCGAGGGTCGAAATCAGGCTCAACATTTGCGGCACATAGTCGGTGGCGCGCGGCTCGTGGGTGGGGCGCTCTATGCCCAGGGCATCGGCATCCTGGTGCAGGGCTTGCACCATGCGGTCGGTCAGGGCGCGTATGGTTTCACCGTTTTCAACGGCGCGTTTGATGATCTTGTCGTCAATATCAGTGACGTTGCGCACATAGTTGACCTGAAAGCCACTGGCCTTAAACCAGCGCTGCACCACATCAAAAGCCACCATGGCCCGAGCATGGCCTAGATGGCACAGGTCGTAAACCGTCATGCCGCACACATACATGCTGACATGGCCGGGAATCAAAGGCGAAAAATCCTGCACGTCACGGAGCAGCGTGTTGTAGATCCGAAGGCTCATGAATGGGTGTGGAGTCGTGGCGTAGGTTGCAGCGGGCTGCCAAAAAGAGGGCTTATGTGGCGCGAAATTGAGGCGCGAACGGAGGTGCAAATGAGTAATACCCCTCAGCTACAATCCACCAGTATATCCAGAGTGCTTGCCCCTTCAAAAGCCGCAAAAATTGTAGAGGACTTATGTTCAAACCAGCATTTCATTCGAAGCAGCCCTTCAGCACACGATTCAACCTTGCCCTGTGCTTCATTTTGCTGGCCGCAACCCTGTCAGTTAGCGCTGCACATGCTGACGAATACAGTGATGTCAATGCCCTGATCAAATCCGGCAAGCTCGCCGAAGCACTCGCCAAAGCCGACCAATACCTTGTCGGCAAACCGCGTGACCCACAAATGCGCTTTATCAAGGGCGTGATTCAAACCGAAGCCGCCAAGCCCGCCGACGCGATTGCAACCTTTACCCAGATAACGCAAGACTACCCCGAGCTGCCCGAACCCTATAACAACCTGGCCGTTCTGTACGCAGGCCAAAGCCAGTTTGACAAAGCGCGTGTCGCGTTAGAGATGGCCATTCGCACCAACCCCAGCTATGCCACGGCACATGAAAACCTGGGCGACGTTTACGCCAAGCTGGCCAGCCAGGCCTATAGCAAAGCCCTGCAACTTGACAGCGGCAACACCAGCGTGCAGCCCAAGCTGGCATTGATTCGTACCCTGTTTGCGCCAGAGGCCAAAGGCCAGAGGCCAAGCACCGCCGCGCAGGCGTCAAGCCAGGTTGCCGCAGCATCGGCAGCAAGCAAAGCGCCAGTGGTGGCCGCAGCACCTGCCGCTACGGCACCTGCCACACCGGCTGCGCCCAAAGCCGCGCCTGCCAGCAGCGCCGCTTCCAGCGGTGCAGAGAAAGATGTTGAATCCGCCGTGCGCGCATGGGCAGCAGCCTGGTCGGGCAAAGACGTGGACGGCTACATTGGCAGTTATGGCAAGGACTTCGCCACCCCCAAGGGCGAGGCACGCAAGGCCTGGGAAGACGACCGCCGAAAACGCATCGAAGGCAAGTCACGCATCAGTGTCAAGCTCGAGAGCCTTTCGATAGCCGTCAACGGCGACAAGGCAAGTGCCAAGTTCAAACAAGGCTACAGCGCTGATTCGCTCAATGTGACCAGCCGCAAAACCCTGGACCTTGCCAAAACTGGTGACCGCTGGGTCATCGTCAGGGAATCCACAGGCAGCTGATGCCTTGCGTATTTTCTTCGCCCCGAACATCATGAAGCGGGTACTTAAAGCCATTTTTTTTACAGCGCTGGTGTCATCCCTGGCACTGATGGCTCCGCTTGCGCATGCAGAAAAAAAGAAGCTCAAAAAATCCACACAAAAATCAGCCGATTCGGCAGAGCCTGAAAAACGTAAAAGCAGATCGAAGCGCGTCCGTGCCGAAGCCCCGGAAAAATTTGCGTCCGCAGGTGGTGAGGCTGAAGCCCGACTGATTGATATTTACAAGTCCATAGGCCAGGCTAAAGGCCGCGAGGCACTGGTCAAGGCAGAAAACCTGGTGCGCGACCACCCCAACTTTCAGCTCGCGCAACTGGTTTATGGTGACCTGCTGGCAGCGCAACTTCGCCCGGTGCGCAAGCTGGGTGACGTACCCGACACCATCGCCAAAGCGGCAGGCTCGATGCTGACGGATCTGCGTGATGAGTCCGTTCTGCGCCTGAAAGCACTGACCGAGCGCCCTGCGGCAGGCATGATTCCGTCGCAGTTTTTGTCGCTGGCGTTAAGCAACAAACACGCGATTGCCATAGACGCATCCAAGTCGCGGCTTTACCTGTTTGAAAACTCCGCCACCGGCCTGAAGCTGCTGGCCGACTACTACATATCGGTTGGCAAGTCCGGCCTTGAGAAAAAAATCGAGGGCGACTTTCGCACGCCGCTGGGTATTTATTTCATTACCAGCAACCTGAATCCGAAGTCATTGAAAGATTTCTACGGCGCTGGCGCCCTGCCCGTCAACTATCCGAACCAGCTCGACATCAAGCGCGGCAAGACCGGCGGCGGTATCTGGCTGCACGGCACGCCACCCACCCACTATTCGCGCGCGCCATTGGCCTCCGATGACTGCGTCGTGCTGGCCAACCCGGATCTTGAACGCATCATCCGCACGGTGGAAATTCGCACCACGCCCGTGGTGATCGCGCACAGCCTCAAATGGGTAGCGCCACAAACCATCAAGGCGGATAGCAAGCCTTTTGAAGACGCACTCCAGGCCTGGCACAGCGCCAAATCAAGCGGCGACATCAACCGCGTGGCAAGCTGGTATGCCAGCGACTTCACCAGCAACGGCAAAACACTGACCGAATGGACCCCCGACCTGCGCACTGAAATGGACAAACTGGCGGGTCGCCAGATTCTGCTCAAGGACGTGTCTTACCTACGCTGGACCGATGCCACCGACACCATGGTGGTAACCTTTTCAGAGCTGGCCCAGGGGGCAAAAGTCGGTCGCGTTAAGCGCCAGTACAGTAGCCGCAGTGGCAGCCAGTGGAAGATTTTTTACGAAGGAATTATTGGATGATATTCACAGTTTTATCTCGCCGCGCTCTACTGGCTAGCGTTGGTCTTGCATTCGGTTTGTTGTCGGTAGCCGCGTTCGCGCAAAAGTCACCCCAGGTCAAGTTCATTACCACCGAGGGCGATTTCGTAGTCGAGGTCTATCCCGACAAGGCTCCAAAAACTGTTGAGAATTTTCTACAGTACGTTAAAGACAAGCACTACGATGGCACGATATTTCACCGCGTGATTGACGGGTTCATGATTCAAGGCGGTGGTTTTGTAGCCGACATGAGAGAAAAAACAATGCGCGCGCCAATACCATTGGAAGCTGGCAATGGGCTCAAAAACGACCGTGGCAGCATCGCCATGGCCCGCACGTCCAATCCGAATTCAGCCACGGCCCAATTCTTCATCAACGTAAAAGACAACGCGATGCTGAACGCGCCAAGTCCCGATGGCTATGGCTATGCAGTCTTCGGAAAAATCGTCTCGGGCATGGAAACCGTTGACAAAATCCGCCTTACAGCCACTGGCAACAAAGGGCAGTTCCAAAACGTACCCGTCAATCCCATCGTCATCACCTCCGCCACTTTGGCAAAATAACCCCCTCCAGGAAAAATCATGAGCAACCCAAAAGTAGAACTCCACATCAAAGACCACGGCGTGATCACGCTGGAACTTGATGCGGCCAAGGCCCCGAAAACTGTCGCCAACTTTTTGAGCTACGTTAACAAAGGCCACTACAGCAACACCGTGTTTCACCGCGTGATTCCCGGCTTCATGGTGCAGGGTGGCGGCTTTGAAGTCGGCATGAAACAAAAGCCGACGGATGGCGAAATCGAAAACGAAGCCACCAACGGCCTGAAGAACGACAAGTACACCGTGGCCATGGCGCGTACCAATGCACCGCACTCGGCCAGCTCGCAGTTTTTCATCAATGCATCCAACAACAACTTCCTGAACCACACCGCACCCAGCGGCTCCGGCTGGGGCTATGCGGTATTTGGCAAGGTGGTGTCGGGTAACGATGTGGTTGACAAGATTGAAGCCGTCAAAACCGGCAACAAGGGCGGTCACAGCGACGTGCCGCAGGCTGATGTGATTATTGAAAAGGCTGTGGCGCTGTAAGCGTGCCCCATATGACAGAGCTGACAGCTCCGTCCGACTGGCGCACGGTCGATTTCATTTCAGACCTGCATCTGCACGCCAGCGAGCCGGCTACGTTTACGGCGTGGCAGCACTACATGCAAAGCACACCGGCAGATGCGGTTTTCATACTCGGCGACTTGTTTGAGGTGTGGGTGGGTGACGATACCGTGAGCGATACCGTGGGTGATCACTTGGCTAGCGCTGCCGCCAGCTTTGAAGACCAGTGCGCACAAGTGCTGGGCCAAGCAGCCACCCGATTACGCCTGTTTTTCATGCATGGCAACCGCGACTTTCTGGTCGGCCAGCATCTGGCGGACTTGTGCAACATGACTTTGCTGGCCGACCCGACAGTGTTGGTTTACCCGTCATCGTTAGACCAGCGTTACCTGCTCTCGCACGGCGATGCGCTGTGCTTGGGCGATGTCGACTACATGCAGTTTAGACAGCTGGTGCGCTCGCCCGAATGGCAACAGGCTTTTCTGGCCAAGCCGCAGGCCGAGCGACAAGCCATTGCGCGCGGCCTGCGCCAGCAAAGCGAAGCCAAAAAACTTGTCAGCACTGACTACGCAGATGTCGATGCGAGCGCCGCACTGCAATGGCTGCAAGCGGCCAACGCCAAGACGCTGATACACGGCCACACCCACAAGCCCGCAACCCATCCGTTAGATGCCGCTCATCAACGCATCGTGCTCAGTGACTGGGATGCCAGCGCCACACCACCACGCGCCGAGGTGTTGCGCCTGATGCACTTAGATGCCAGCGGCTTGCAGCGCATCAAGCTGCTGTAAAAACGTCCGGTACCGAGCCGCCCATGCTGAACTGGTTTGCCAGATTACTGCGCCGCTATCGTGCAGATAGCAACGCCATACCCGAGGCGCTGTGGCAGAAAACGCTGGCAAGCTACCCGTTTTTGGCCCGCCTGTCAGAGCCAGATCAACTGCAACTCAAACGCTTGAGCAGCCAGTTTTTAGCCAGCAAAGAATTCAGCGGCGCACACAAGCTTGTGGTGACAGACAGCATGGCACTGGCAATTGCAGCACAAGCCTGCCTGCCCGTGCTGCACTTAGGGCTTGACTACTACGACGAATTCAAGGGCATCGTGCTGCACCCCGGCCCCATGCTGGCACGCCGCGAAGCGCGCGATGCAGCGGGCGTGGTGCGTGGCTACAGCGAAGAGCTGGCAGGCGAGGCGATGGAAGGCGGCCCCGTGACCTTGAGCTGGCAGGACGTGGCCGCGTCAGGCGAGTCAGCTGATTCAATTGCAAGATGCTACAACGTCGTCATCCATGAGTTTGTCCACAAGCTAGACATGCACAGCGCGGCAGGCGGCAGCGCCAACGGCTGCCCGCCCCTGCCCTCACGCGCCGCCAAGGCCACCTGGCAAACCGTGATGCAGCAGGCCTATGCCACCTTCCGCCAACAAATCGTGATGGCCGAGCGTTTTGGCGCCGAGCCGCCGTGGCTGGAC
>JBKJOH010000059.1:0-3244 GCA_046593295.1 Polaromonas sp.
TGCGATACCCGATTGGTAACCATGCGCTACGGGCAGGCGATTCTGGCCGGACTACCGCCGTTTCCGGTGGTTCGGAAGGCTGGATAGATGCCCCGATGTGGACCTGCTGTCGGCACCGGATGTGGGTGTCCATGCGCTGGCGCAGGGTGGGCCCCATCAATGCGTTCTACGGTGTGGTTCAAAACCGGATAGCATTTTCAGTGAGACCCGAACTTCCAACCAGTAGTGCGGTTTGATGGGACCGCCGGGCTTCATTGGGGAGACTTGCGCCTTTTGCCGTGAAGCGAGTACCCGATGCATAACCTACAGTGCATAGCTGTTGCCGCCGACGTCAGATTGACCCACTGCGCCGACTTTGACTGCCCCGGGGTTGATGAGCCGAGACCTACGCTGGGCCTGCGTTTGCCAAGGTTGTCGGTGCGGGTCAACTTTTTTCAGTAGCCTGGGTCAAAAACTTGTCGGCGCCAACAGAGCAAGCCCACCAACTCTTCGGGGCTGAACCACAGGCCGGGCAATTCGGTGTCGGGGTTGTTGCGGTCCAGGTAATACCCGCCACGGTCTTTGTCAAACAAGATGGGAATTCCCATCTGGTCGCGCAGCTTGGCGATGTCGCGTTTGAAGGTGGCCAGTGATACTTCGGCCACTTCCATCATGTCGCTTTTGGTGCCCAGCCGTCTGGAATCGAATAGCGCCTTGTAGGCGTAGAGGCGTGCCCTGTCGCTCATTTTTATGGATCTCTATCAAGATCAATATTGATCCGGGCTGTGTATAGATTTACCGTTACAGGGAAAATCTACTCTCATACACATTTACCCAGTGCTGCGCCCGGCGATTGGCCCTGTGCATCGTCACTTCCTGCCTTGCAATTTCAGTGCACAGGTATTTGGCTTTGGGGGTGATGCCCACTCGCCCCAGGTCCAGGCGGTCTGCGTCCCAGCAAGTCAATACAGTGGCATCGCCCTGCGTCATGCCGTCGCTGTGATGGTCGCAGGCGTATTGCAGCAGATCCATCTCATCATCCGTCGCTTCAAAGAACCGGCCCTTTAGCTGTCTGGCCAGCACGGCTCCGCGTGCGCCATGGCCATGATCCACATGCTCGTTCACGCGGCGCGAGTCATGAAAGAAGGCAAACAGCTCCACCACATGCACGATGGCATCAGTGTCACCGGCGAGCATCAGGCCATTGGCCCGCACACGTGTCCAGTGGGCTATTCCGTGGTGGCCGAACCAGTCGATGCTCATCTGGTTGCGCAAATGACCCAAAAGTGCGGAGCGGTTAAATATGGTCATATGTTGGTTTGTCTTTTCCCCTAAATCGATAATAAATGCTCTATGCCCAAAGCACCTTCTGACACCCCCGCCCTCCCCCACAAATGGCAATTCGCTCCCCGCTTCAAGCGCAATGCGTTTGGCTGGCGGTCAGACGCGCCCATTCAGCGCATCAAGGAGGCGCTGGCCGAGATCAAACTGGTGGGCAAAAAAGACGCGGTACTTGCCGCCGAAGGTGCCATTGTGCTGCTGGGCAAGCTGTCCCCCGCCCTAATGAATGTGGACAGTTCGTCGGGCGCGCTCGGATCCTGGGTCAACCGGGCGATTGAAACCCTGGCGCCGATTATCGCTAATGCCGCGGTCACCCCGGCGATACGGCAAAAGTGGATGCGCAAACTGTGGCAAGCCCTGGACGAAGACGAAATGCCCTACATCGAATCTCTGGGCGACTACTGGGGCGAATTGTGCGCGGGGCCGGAATTGGCCTCCACCTGGGCCGATGAATTGCTACCCACGGTTCAAAGTGTCTGGAGCCTCAACGCATCCGGGCATGGGTACTTCAAAGGCACCACCGCCTGCCTGTCGGCACTGCTTGCAGCCGACCGTCATGAAGAGCTGCTGGCCCTGATTGCCGCCAAGCCGCACCCGTGGTGGCACGACAGGCGTTGGGGGGTGAAAGCACTGGTGGCCATGGGCAGACGAGCCGAGGCACTGCGCTATGCCGAAGAGCCGGTCGGCATCAACGACCCGCAGTGGCAGATCGCCCAGACCTGCGAAGCCATTTTGCTGTCATCCGGCATGGCCGACGAGGCTTACCGCCGCTATGCAGTGCTTGCCAACGAAAGCACCACCAACCTGGCCACCTTCCGGGCCATCTGCAAAAAGTATCCGCACAAGGTGCCGGCCGATGTGTTGCACGACCTGGTGGCCAGCACGCCGGGCAGCGAGGGTAAATGGTTTGCCGCCGCCAAAGATGCCGGGCTTTATCTGGTGGCGATAGACCTCATCCAGCACAGCCCGGCCGACCCGCGCACCCTGACGCGCGCGGCCAGAGACTTTTGCACCAGCCAACCCGGCTTCGCTGGTGAATGCGTCCTGGCCGCGTTGCACTGGATCTCACGCGGGCATGGCTACGAGATTACGGACGGGGAAGTGCAAGAGGCATTTGATGCACTGATTGCCGCAACCCACGCCACCGGGGGCGATGTCCAACACGCCAAGACGCAGGTGCAAGACCTCGTCACCGGCAGCCCGGCGCAGAGATTCATGCTGGCAGCGCTGCAGCGGTCGCTATTGAATAAATAGCGGATCACGACCGCTCCACAAAGGCTGCAGGCAAATTCTATGAGCAACTTCTCCTGCAAGGTCTGTTCGATTGCTTCCGACAAACTCAACTGATGCGACCCAAATCCTGCCCCCTTCTGCAGCCTGCCCCCCGAGCGGATCGTGCAGCACAGCAGCGTATCGCTGGTCAAATCAAACAGCGTCAAGTGGTCGGGCAGCGCATCCTCCTAAATCGCCTCCACGATATCCGGTGCCAGCGTAGTCAGGTTGCCCATGCGGGTGTCAATGAGCGCTGACGACGAAGTCCCGTGACGCTTGGATTCGTAACGCTGGAGCGGGGGCGCAGTCCACTGTCGACAAGGTCGCTCGTAGGGTGTGCTGTTTAGCGGACTATGGCCGGTCGCTCCCCCATCGCCGCGCGCCATCGCAGCAGATGCTGTAGGTCCTCTGCGGGCTTGAGCCGAATCACCCGCGCAAAGTCCAATGTCACCACCGCCGTGATGTCTGCGACGCTGAACTGGCTCGCGGCGATGAAATCGCGTCCGGCCAGTTGTTTGTTGAGTGTCAAAAAGAACTGCTGGATCCGGGCCAGGCCGCGCTGACTCAGCTCGGGAATTTGCGGGTAGTCCAGCGGACCTGGCAAAGCGCGGTTGACCATGGCCGGGCTGCTGTTGCGAAAGCCGTCGGCCAC
>JBKJOH010000092.1:0-8952 GCA_046593295.1 Polaromonas sp.
GCCGATGCCACTGACGGAGCATCACCTGACAGATGGCTTTTCATGTGGAGAGGACAGCTTGGATCAATGGCTAAAACAGCGTAGCCTAAAAAACCAGATTCAAGGTGCCTCGCGGACCTTCGTGGTTTGTGACGGGATGCGTGTCGTCGCTTACTACGCGTTGGCGTCTGGCGCGGTCACCAGTCAGGATGCCACGGGTCGGTTTCGCCGGAATATGCCTGACCCGATTCCGGTCGTTGTCTTGGGTCGATTGGCTGTTGATCTCACATTGCACGGCAAAGGGTTCGGGCGGGCGCTCGTGCGCGATGCAGGTATGCGTGTGATCCAGGCGGCGAGTGCCATCGGCATCCGCAGTATGACTGTTCACGCATTGACTGATGAGGCGAAGGCCTTCTATGAAAAAGTCGGCTTTGAGCCATCTCCAATCGATGCTCATTTTTTGATGATTTCTCTGTCTGACCTCGCGGCTCTCACTTAGAGCCTGAAACGAAATAACATGAACATTTGGCCGCTGGATTGGGATGCGATGCTAGGCGCGCGCAGCTTTTTTGACAACCGACCGTGCAGAACAGTCAAGGCGGCCACTTTATTCCCCAGCGCCGCTTTGATGGCCTCCAGATGCTCAGTGCGCTCGGTCAGCACGAGCACCTTGCGCCCTTGTTTTTAAGCATTCTCGATTTCGCTTGCAATCGCTACTGTTCGATCAGGATCAACAACGAGGTGTCGAAACACATCCCATCAAACTAGGTGATTTAGCTGAAAACGCCAAAAACAGTCCTGAAACTGCCAAAAAAGGCCTTAAAATAACCTCAAAAACGGCTGTAGCCCAATCAATATGGGCGCGACCAGCTACCAAAATAATAGCAGACGAGCAACTTTTCTAGGCTGCCAAATAGTTGAATCCAGATGAATCCGACATACGTATCACCCAGAGTACACGTTTGAGTAAATGTAAGAAGAATTGCAGTATTTGCATAATTGATGAATCCAACGGGACGCAAATTGCGTAATTCATGTGTCATTAATTCGTCTGCTTTAGCGCATTCTTGCCAACGATTTACCTCCAACTTCAGGCACCGCCTGTACCGCCCATGTCCACAGCCCATAGCAGCAGCTATTCTTTTTATTTAAAACGTACGCCGCAGCTAGCCGTTGCCGCTGTTTTTTTATTCCAGGGCGCGGCCATGGCGCAAGATGCCACGCCCAGCCTGGCCCCGGTGCTGGTGCAAAGCTCGCGCAACAGTGTGTTGGGGGAAGCCGGCACCGCCAATGAGGGTGTGGTGACGCAGCAGCAGCTTGAAGCCCGCACGACGTACCGCCCCGGCGAGCTGCTTGAGGCGGTACCAGGGCTGATCGTCAGCCAGCACAGCGGCGAAGGCAAAGCCAACCAGTTTTACCTGCGCGGCTTCAACCTCGACCATGGGACTGATTTGCGCACCACGGTAGACGGCATGCTGGTCAACCAGCGCAGCCATTCGCACGGTCAGGGCTGGACTGACCTAAATTTTTTAATTCCCGAACTGACCACCCTGCTCGACTACCGCAAAGGCCCGTTTTATGCCGCAGAGGGTGACTTTTCTTCCGCTGGTGCCGTCAACATCAAGTACGCCGACAGGCTGGCACAGGGCATCGCCAGCGTGGGTTTGGGGCAAAACGGCTATGCGCGTACCTTGCTGGCCAACTCGCCCCAGTTGGGTGACGGCCGCCTGCTCTATGCACTGGAGCTGATGCATAACAACGGCCCCTTTACCGTGGCCGACAACTACCAAAAGAAAAACGCTGTGCTGCGCTATAGCCAGGGCACCGAGGCCAATGGCTTCAACGTCACTGCCATGGCCTACAGTGCCAAGTGGTACGCTACCGACCAGATACCACTACGTGCAGTGCTATCGGGCCAAATCGGGCGATTTGATGCGATTGACCAGACGGACGGCGGTAAAGCCAGCCGCTACAGCCTGTCGGGGGCGTGGAGGCAGACGAATGGCAATGTATCGACCGAAGTCAACGCCTACGTGATCCGGCAAAAGCTCGATTTGTTTTCCAACTTCACCTACTTCATGGACGACCCGGTTAACGGCGACCAGTTTAATCAGCCCGACCAGCGCACCACCACCGGCATCAACGCCAGCAGAACCTATTTCACCACGCTATTAGGCCGAGAATCAGAGTTCACGGTGGGCGCGCAGTTCCAGAACGACAGCATCTCCAACGCGCTCAACAGCACTGTGGCCCGGCAATTTCTGTCAACCACGCGGGCCGACCAGATTCGCGAGCGCAGCCTAGGCCTGTACGCTGAGAACAAAACCCGCTGGAGCGACACCTTTCGCACCGTGGCAGGCGTGCGGACCGACAACTTTAACGCCAACGTCAACAGCGACAACCAGGCTAACTCTGGCACAGCCTCGGCGACCAAGGTCAGCCCTAAGCTGAACCTGATTTTTGGACCCTTCAACAAAACCGAGTTCTACACCAGCGCCGGCTACGGCTTTCACAGCAACGATGCGCGCGGCACCACCTTGACGGTAGACCCCAAAACGGGTCTTGCGGCAGACAAAGTGCCGCCTTTAGTGCGCTCCAAAGGGGTAGAGGTCGGCGTGAGAGCCGAGGCAATTCCCGGCCTGCAAAGCACCTTTTCGGTGTACCGGCTGGACTTTGACTCCGAGCTCAGGTTTGTCGGTGACGCGGGCAATACAGAGGCAGGGCGTCCCAGTCGTCGCACCGGCTTTGAGTTCTCCAACTACTACAAGCCCACGAGTTGGCTGACCATTGATGCCGACATTGCCTTCGCCAAGGCCCGGTATAGCGACTTTGACCCGGTCGGTAACCGCATTCCAGGCTCGATCGAGGGCGTGGCGTCTATCGCGCTGGCGGTGGACAACCTGGGCCCGTATTTTGGCGCGTTACAGCTGCGTTATTTCGGCCCGCGCCCCCTAGTCGAAGACAACTTGGTGCGCTCCAAAAGCACTGCGACGCTGAACGGCCGCATCGGCTACAAAATCAACCCGAAACTGAAAGTTCAGTTAGAAGGCTTCAACCTGACGAACCGCCAGGACTCGGCGATTGACTACTACTATGCGTCGCAGCTCAAGGGCGAAATCAGACCTCTCCCCGACATACACACTCACCCAATCGAGTCGCGCAACTTTAGGGTAACGCTGATCGCCAACTTCTGAGTTCGCCAACGCTGCTTCGTGTGCGTGCTCAAGCCACCCGCTGCCAGAACCACCAGGCGGCTAGTAGCATCAGCACCACTGATCCGCCGCGTACTACGATTTGTGGGTACCAAGGCTTGCTGACGACCAACTGCGAGACGATGACCCAGCCCGTGACGGCGATGAGTTGTCCGGCTTCGATGCCGAGGTTGAAGCCGGCCAGCGCCCAAGGCAGCAACCCGTCCGGTGCGGCGGCCTCTTTCAGCAGGCCAGCAAAGCCGAAGCCATGCACCATGCCGAAGACGAGCGCTAACGCGTCGATGCGGATCCAGAGTACGGGTCGCAAGTTCAGCAGGGCGGTGAAGCCGATGGTCAAGGCGATGGCGGGCTCGACCCAGACCGGCGAGGCCTCGGTGAAGCCGAAGGTCGCCAGTATCAGGGTGACGGAATGGCCGACCGTGAAGGCCGTCACGGTGCGCAGCAGGGTGATCCAGGTCTTGCGCGAGGCGGACGCGGTGGCTGGCGCGGCGGACCCGGCCAGCGGGGCGCGTGTCCAGAGCGTCAGTTGCAGCGGCAGCACCAGGGCCAGCAGGAAGGCCAGGTGGTCGTAGCCTTGCAGCAGATGGTGCAGGCCTACGCTGAAATAATCGAACAGCGCAGACCAGCGGCTGGACGAGGCGCGCTCCGCCGGTGTCCTTGCGGCCTGCGCCTGTGCTGCCCCCGCCACGCTGAGCACCACGCTGCCCTCGACGGGCGATACGGTGCTCAGCAGATCGTTGCCATCAAGGCGGCCGGCCACTAGCAGCCGATGCGTGGCATCCTGCTCCTTGAGGAGCGAATACCGTAGCCGCAGCGACGCATCCGCCGCACACCGGGCCTGCGCCTGGGCGCGGATGTACACACCGTCGCCGCGGTTTTCCAGGCCGGCATCCTTCCACTGAAGCCGACAGCCGTCCTGCGCTGGCCCCGCCGCGCCGGATTCGAGCTGCACCGCGTCGTCGAACAGCGCCAGCACCTGGGGCATGGCCGCCTTGATCTCGCCCCAGGTCACCCGGCCGTCGGCATTGGCATCGATGGGAACCAGGACATCGAGGTCGCGGATGGTCACCGCCAAGGTCACGTTCAGCTCGCGGGTCGCAGCCGTCCCTGCTGCTGTGTTCGCCTGCTGGATGTCGAAATAGGCATCGCTTCCCTTGTGGGCGGATGCCGGTCCGCAGGCCACACCTAGCAGCAGGGCCGCCGCCCAGCCGATAAAAATCGCCAAACCGGTGCGCTGGCGGTGCAACAGGGGCTGGGCGATCATCGGCTGGATGTTTTTGTGGCAGCGGATGTCGCCACCAGACGAGCGTCGCGCAGCCCGGCCGCCGCGATGGCTTGCCGGATCTCAGTCTGAGCCGCTTGGTCGCCAGCCAACCGGGCGCTCTCCAGCGCCACCCACCAGTCGACGGGTTCGCGCTGCAAGCGCAGGTTGTCTCTAGCCAGTGCCAGGGCCTTGGTGGCATCGCCGTCGAGCCACAGGGCGGCTAGGGCCAGTTCACGGCCGTGCAAGGTGACATCGTCGCCACGCCGCCGCAATTCCTCGACCCGCGACAGCAGCGTCGCGCGTTCGGCGCGCCACTGCGGATCGCCCAGCCGCTTGTGCGCCGTGGCGATCCGCAGCACCACCGCATCGGTGGCTGGCAGCGGCATCAGCAGCTTCAGCGCCTGCGCGGTCTTGCCGGTGCGCAGCAGCAGGTCGCTCAAGGCGATGGAGGTGTAGAGATCCGGCTCGGCGGCCAGGCTGCGGGCAAAGGTGTCGCCCGCCGCCGCATCGCGTCCCTGGCGCTCCAGGCTTTCAGCCAGCAGCGACAGCAGCCAGCTGCGTTGTCCGGGGTCACGGGTCTGTTCCAGCAAGGCCTGTAGGCGTTGCGCGGCCATGGCCTGCTCGCCTTGCAGCGAGCGGCTTTCCAGCCGGCAGGCTTCGGCATATAGAGCCTGGCCGGCGCGCTCGACGGCATCGCAGGCGGCCAGCGATTCGGGGTAGCGGGCCGACAGTCGCTCGAGCGCGGCAAGGTTCAGCCAGCCTTGCGCGTGGCCGGGTGTGCGCTTGAGGGCCGCATTGAGCACAACGCGCGATGCGTCGAACTCGTGGCGTCCCTGCAGCACGGTCGCCTGCAACACCGCCATGTCCGCCGGTGCATCGGGCTTGTCCCACCAGGGGGCCAGCGCGGTCTGGGCCCGGCCCCAATATCGTGTGTCGCCGGTCTGCCGCGCCACCGAGATGTCCTCGCGCACCAGCTGTGCGGTTCTGACCGCATCGACCGTAACGGAACGGGGCGCTGCGCCTTTCACCGGCGGGGCAGGACGCTGGCGGGTGATGGCTGGCAAGACTTCGACCACGTCGCTGTCCTTACCGGGCAGCACCGGGGTCACGGCAGCGGTGGCCTGCAATTGCACGGTGACCCACAGCGTGGCCGATAGCAAGTTTCTGAGGAGAGAGGGCATGTGCAGTTGTTCAGGTTGCAAGTCGGCAGACTGCCGATAGCAGGCGGGCAGGGCAGGCACCTACTCACTATCGTCAGTGGCTTGTCGAGAAACAAAAAAATGGCCCGGCATCAAGAGTCGATGTCCGGGCCAGCGTCGTTGTGCCGTTAAATGATAGGCGTAAAGTCAGCTGTGTCGTCGGCCGCCAGCGTCAGCGAGTTGATGTCGATCGGGTCGCTGTTCTCGCCGTTGCTGAACAATTGCTTGAGGAAGCCGACAACCGAGGCCGAGTCAATGGTCTGAGTTCCGCCACCGCCACCGCTGCCATTGCCGGCCGAGCCGCCGCCGCCACCGCCACCGCCGCAACCCGTCAGTAGGGCAGCCGACAGCCCCGCTACAGCCGCCAATTTTGTGTTGAGCTTGATCATGATGTATTACCTTTCAGACGATGAACTTACTGGGCGCCAGGCAAAGGCGTGTTGAGGTAAGGAAACACCACCTGGAAGTCGGTGGCACTGGCACGCACGCCGTCAACGAAGGCTACGCCGCCGGCAGGCGCATCGGCCGGTTTGCAGCCTACCTGCAGCGCGTCCGTGCTGCCTGTCGCTACGCACAGGACACCCATAGCGACGCGCAACGAAATATCCACCACATCATCACCAAGCCTACGGCCATTTGGATAACCTGCGTTATCACCCGCAGCCACGCCTAGGGATTTTTGAGTAGACGCCGGTGTTGCGGCAATGGAGGTGTTTAGACGCATCATCTCCGCCAGCGGACCGCCGACGCCCAGGCCGGTGATGTTGCTGGGGCGGTTGACCGTGGGCAGTCCGGTCAGAAATGCCGTCATCAGGTCGGTACGCGGGAAGTTGGTCGGTGCCATTGCGCTCGGAAACAGAGCTTCAATCAACGCCGGCAGCGTCGGATTCGTCACGTAGTCAGCGAAGTTTTCGGCATCGTTCTTTGGCTTGCTGCCGTTGAACTTGTCCTTGTCCTTCAGGCCGATAACCACCTCGTTGACCAGCGGCATACCTAGGCGCGAAACTTGGGTCCAGGCGCCGCCGACCTTCTCACTGGCCTGCAGGCCCGATGGCGTCGCGCCATGAACCAACCGACCCTGGCGCAGGCTGGCAGTAGTCCAGCCGCCAATGACTTTGTCACCGCTCGTCGGATGCGTCAGGCAGCTCGTGGGCACTTCAAGCGCCAGCGAGGTTACGTTTTTATCAGCCAGTGAACCGAATTTGCCGCCGGCTGAGGCATTTGCCTCGTTGGTGATGAAGGAAGCGGGTGCGTTGATCAGGTCAAAAATGACCCCGAGGTTGACCGAGAATGCTTCTTTGCGCTGGCCCACAAATACCTTGCCGGGTGTTGCGCAGCCGGGGATGTTGATGGTCTGGATAAAGGAATTGGCGTAGGAGGCGTAGTTGGGGAATGTTTTAGTTCCGATATTGTCTACAGGCTTCTGAAAGGTTGTGGCTCCACTCGCACTAGTCACAGCTGCGCGAGTGCCTCTGCGGCGGTCGCCGCGCACCACGTCGAGTGTGAAAGTTTCGTTGTAGCTCAGGTTTGCATCTGGGGCGGTGGTCACCGGTCCGGCCTGACGCAGTGGAATGGCGACATCCTTTTTAGCGCCCGGTGGGCCAATGGGCAAGGTGATGCCGTCGCCGCCATTTGCCAATGTGTTCTTGAACTTGAACTGGAAGGTCAGGTCTTCCTTGCCGTCGCCGTTGTTGTCGATATGAATCTCATACAGCGCGTTTGGGTCGAGCGAGAAATAGTTGGGGCCGCCGTAGGCATCCTGCAGCGGCAGGTAATTGGCGATCAGCGTGACGTTTCCGGTCTTACCGGCTTCGTAGCTGTTGAACATGTAGAAATCGGTTCCGTCCACTTTGGGTGCCGTTGTGATGAAAGGCGCCTCGCGGTGGCTGGAAGCCATCGCGCTGCCAGCGGCGCATAGCAGAAGGCAGGCTTGGGCAATATGCCGGGGTTTCAAAGTCATGGGATTCTCCTGGGTTGAAAGAGGTGTTACGGGTGCTACAGCTGTTGCTGTACTGTAGAGTACGAAGGAAGTGCAGCGGTGGATTCAGGGAAAACCCTAGGAAAATCCATGCGCGGATTTGTCCTACGTGGGTTCGAGTGTCGATGGAAGGTGAATTTTCGTTTTTTGCCGTCCGTTTACCGAATCGGCTGAGGCGTAATAGCCGATCAGTCGACGTAGCATGAATCCAGCGCTGCGCTGACATGCAGAATGTGCGCAATGGGCGAAAGACTAAATCTGATCCGCCAACGCGCTGAAGATAAAGCAAAAGCGGTGGTCAAAGCCAATGCCTGCGGGCAATATGGGTAACTATTTAGGGGAAAACCCGGCGCACCGGATGGGGTCACGGCCATTGAAGTGGAGCCGGAAAGTGAGTTGCCGCCAAGTATTGAAAAGACGGCAAGCCAAGTGGCGCAAGCGGTGTCCGTGTTCGCCATATCCAGAGCCGTCTCACGGCGCATCATCAGGAGATAAAAAACGCCACCAACGCTGGGTTTGAGTTGCGTCTGGAAGGCAAGCCCGAAGGCAAACCGGGCAAGTCAGCCGATGTCACACTCGACAAGGCAGGCGTGCTGGGAGCGACCTTGCTCGGCTGCTTTATCCATGGCTCCTTGCGAGGAAACCAATGACTTGGCAAAGGCCGTGGCTGAGTACAAGTCAGCGGCAAAGTAGGCCGCGCCGCCTATTGCCGCGCCATCCGCACATTGGGCGGCAGCCCCTGCGGGTGACTGGTACGAAACGGGTTGATGTCCAGCCCGCCGCGCCTGGTGTAGCGTGCATACACCGACAGCTTGTGCGGCTTGCAGCGCGTCCATAGGTCCATGAAAATGCGCTCGACGCATGGCTCGTGAAACTCGTTGTGATTGCGAAAGCTCACCAGGTATTGCAGCAGGCCCTCTTGGTTGATTTGCGGGCCTGAGTAGCTGATCTGCACACTGCCCCAGTCGGGCTGGCCAGTGACTAAGCAGTTGCTTTTAAGCAGGTTGCTGGTGAGGGTTTCTTCAACCGGCGCTTCGTCAAACTCGGCAAACAGCAACCCGTGCGCCATTGCAATCGCAGCTACCGACGCGCCCGGCTGCGCGCACTCGGACAATACCTGTGATCTCAGTTCCTCACTGTGCGCCCGCCGTGGTGCGCGCTTGATGTGTTCCATGGTGTCCACCTCATTTGTTGGTGGACACCATCTTCGCCATCAACGCCTGCGGCTTCAAGGTGCCGCGCCAAGACGCTTACTCGACATCGATGGTATGGCGGGTGGCGCGAAAAACCCGGCGCAAATCCGAAAAACCCAGCTCGTTC
>JBKJOH010000098.1:0-10110 GCA_046593295.1 Polaromonas sp.
CTTCACAGCCCGAAGCGGTGTCTTTGGCGCTGTTGACCGTCAGGCTCACGCCGTTAACGGTGATGGAGCCTTTGTAGGCTAGGTATTTGGCCAGCTCTTTTGGCGCCAGTATGCGTAACTCCCAGCTTTCACCGACCTCGGCAAAATGTGTGACGCTGCCTATGCCGTCCACATGGCCAGACACGATGTGACCACCGAGACGATCATGCGCACGCAGGGCTTTTTCAAGGTTGATGATGCCCAGCTGCGCCAGGCCACTGGTTTTGGTCAGTGATTCGGCTGATAGATCGATGCTGAACTGGTTGGCGGCAAGGTCCAGCGACACCGCCGTCACGCACGCACCATTGAGCGCAATGCTGTCCCCCAAGCCCACGTCATCAAGGTAACCGGCAGGCGCCTCGATGGTGAGTCGCTTGCCATGGTGTGAGGTGCTGCCCAGGCTATGGATGGCGACGATGCGCCCCATGCCGGTGATGATTCCGGTAAACATCCTTGCATTCTCGCACAGGGTTAAAACTGATCTCGCCCAGCCACGCGAGCCCTTATGCGCAGATCATCACCCACCATATCGGCTGACACAAACCGCAACTCTGTGGCATCAGCCAAGCTTTGCAGCGGCCCAAATGTAGCCATGCCCTGAGCCGTACCCAACAGCTTGGGGGCCATGTACAGCAGCAATTCGTCAACCAAGCCTTCACGAATCAGTGAGCCATTGAGCTTGTGGCCGGCCTCAACGTGCAGCTCGTTGATCTCGCGCTGGCCCAGGTCGCGCAGCATGGCGGCTAGGTCAACCTTGCCTGTGGGTTCACCAGATGAGTTTTTGCCCGGCAGGTAGATAACGGTTGCCCCGCGCACTTCCAAAGTTGTTTTTTTCGCATCATTTGGCTCTGCAGCGTATATAAATCGGGCGCGAGCAGCTATAAAAAGAGGAGCATCGAGCGGTGTTTCGAGTCGGCTGTCAACCACCACCACATGCGGCTGGCGCGGCGTGGCTACCAGCCGAACATCAAGGCGCGGGTGGTCTTCCAGCACCGTGCCAATGCCAGTCAACACAGCGCAACTGCGGGCGCGCCAGGCGTGGCCGTCAGTGCGCGCGACCTCGCCAGTGATCCACTGGCTTTGCCCGTTCATCAAGGCTGTTTTGCCATCCAATGATGCCGCGATTTTCATCCGCACCCAGGGTGTCTTACGAATCATGCGGCTGAAAAAACCGATGTTCAGTTCGCGCGACTCGGCAGCGCCGGGACCCGCTACAACTTCAATGCCCGCAGCCCGCAGCCGCGCAATACCTTGGCCTGCGACCAATGGGTTGGGGTCTTCAATAGACACCACTACTTTTTTCACACCTGCAGCAATCAAAGCGTCACAACACGGCGGCGTACGCCCGTGGTGTGAGCAGGGCTCCAAGGTCACATAAACGGTAGCGCCTTTGACGTTATGACCGCGCGCCGTTGCGTCTTGAAGCGCCATCACTTCGGCGTGGGTACCGCCTGCCCGCTGCGTGTGGCCTGAGCCCAGGAAAGTGCCAGTGTCATCAGTGATGACGCACCCGACGCGGGGGTTTGGTTCGGAAATTGATATCGCATCGTTTGCGCAGGCCAGCGCATCATGCATTTCCTTGGTCATGTCTGACATCACATCAAAAAGTCTGGGGCGTAGCGGCTTTGACTAACAACCCGTGCTTCCTGTTTTACAGGAGCGCACTCTGCCAGACGGATCAATAATGATGGAGCTTGAGCGAGGGGAAATGTTGCTCATGACCATGGTGCCGCCGCCAAAGCCGCCATTTTTTAGCCGTGGATACCCGTTGCCGTTGAACATGAGATATCCGCTCGCCAAACTGCTGGCGGTAGGGGTCGTCAGGGAAACGTCTGCGCCCGGAGCCTCATGGCTCAATATGACGGTATCAGTACCGGCATCATAGACCTGGTTCCAATTGGTATCTGCGTACACCATCCAGCCTGAGCTCCAGTTTGTACCCGTTATGGGCACCAGATAGGTATTGAGCCCTTGTTTCATCGCATTTGCCCTCGCTGCATTAGCCGCGCCGACAAAGTTGCTAGCTGCATCGGAAAGCCGCGAGTTGCGCTGAAAATCCACGAAACTAGGAACCGCTACCAGCATCAGGGTAGTACCGATGGCGATTGTGATCAGTAGCTCTATCAGCGTGAATCCGCCCTGCGGCCAAGACGCATCAAGCCGAAAAGCGCGCGTCGTTTTTTTTGCCAGCATATTGAAAATTATTTCCAGCAACGGTCGATTTGAGTACCGGTACATGTGCGCCGGCCCTGCGTGTCAATAGCCATTGACGTTATCCCTGGATCCGAAAATACCCCATCTTGAGGTTGGGCAAAAACTTCGATGCAATCCTGTTTGGTAGGCGTGACGGCACCTACTGCCTGGCATAACCTTGCGCCCAGCAGATGGCTGCTACTGGCTTGAGGGCTGTCGGCAGAGGAGTAGGCTTTGAATGGCAACGTCCCCGGTATACCCGCCGCGAAGGTTTCATAGGTATTCATCTGGGTGAGATAGCGCTCTTGCTGCTGTAGCAAATTCATAAGTGCGGCTCGCGCCTCGGCTCGCTTGCCCTTGGCTATGGAACTTGTGTAGGCCGGGTAAGCTACGGCCGCCAGGATGCCGATGATGGCAACCACGATCATCAGCTCTATCAGCGTAAAACCGGATTGGCGACGATTTGGCAAATTGCGTATGCGGCGTTTATGAAAATCAGCCATGGCGTTGTGTCTTCATTGCTTGTTCATCTAAGGGGTATTTTTGTTTTCTTGGAAATTGTTCAACCGCCGCCAGCTAAGCCGACCCACTTGCTGCGTGTAAGACAGTGTCGTTCCGCCGCTAGAGGTTGCTGCGACCTTCAGCCCCTTGGAGCCTTGCGTTATCACGCCTATCTTGCGAGTCGCTGTGCGTTGCCCGCTGGTATCACTGTTGGTCAGGCTACTATTGCCGATTTCAAGAATCAGCGGTGCAGCCAGTATGCCAACTTGCGATATTTCCGAAACACCGTTGCCGGTCAATGCATTGATAGCGTAAAAACGTCCGCCGCCTTCACCGCAAGAGCCTTGTGTGGGGAACAAAGAGCCGAAGAAAATCTGGCCGAAAGCGCCAGTGATATCGCTGACCTGCCGCTCGCCGATGCTTTTGTCCAGGTCCACGTACCAGCCCAGTTTAAGGGTGGATGTTCCGGTGGACGGCGGTGTACCGTACGTAAATGTCGGCACCGTAACAGTTCCGGCGCTTGAAACGCTGCCTTGTTGTAAAACAGAACGCCCCGTTATTGTGCTGGCATTGTCGAGCAGCGTGTAGAAACTGTTTGTCATGCTAGAGGGAACGCTGGTATCTTGGACTTCAAGGTACTTACCGGTGCCAAAGGAAACCAGTTTGTTACCGGCGAAAGCATTGGTGATCACGGGCTCGCCGCTGATGGGTTGAAGAACAGCAGCGCCGTCTTTGGCCACAAAAAATGTGTTGCTGGTACCGACCTTGAAGTTAAACCGGGTCAGGTTGGTAGATGCGTTAGTTGTCAGGCTGACCGTTCCTTTGAGCGTGAAATCCAGTTTCCAGACATTGCCCTGCAAGTCCCCGGCATAAAGACTGTCAGTCGCACCGGTTTGAAAATTTTCCACAGTCGTGAAACCCACCAGACCCTTGGCTATGGCGGTGCTGCTTTGCGGTAGCTCTATACGCCAGAAGTTCGTCCCTTCGCTCCAGGCAGTCGTCGTGGGATTCGAAATATCAATGATGAAAATGGACGGATTTCCAGTAATGGAAGCGGTAGTTGTACCGTCGGCCGCGTAATTGTTGACACCGCTGGCGACCACCGCATACCATTTATAGGCGGGGGTGACGCTTGGGCCTGCGTCGGTCGTGCGGAGTTTCAGGATTTTGGGCGTACCGATCACATTGCCCATAGCTGGACTGTCACGATCAGTGAACTCCCACAGCACATTGTCTTTGGTAAATGTTGCAGGGTTGGTGACATCGAGAGCAAAAATTCCCTGTCCGCCGGCTCCTACGCCCGAGACCAGTACGCTTTTCCATTGGCCACCTACGTACGCATCCGCCACGGCGGGTGTCGCATCGTTGATACTGATATGGGTGTAGTCCTGATCGGGCAGCACATTGAGCTTGCTGGCCACAAAACCCGGTATGAACGCGAATGCTTCCTGGCCCGTGTTGTCATAAAAAGCATGCAGCATGCCGTCATTGGCATTGGCAAACAGGACTGGCGTGCGCGTCTTGTTGGCATCAAAGAAGGTGTTGTAAGCGGTACCCCCGGCTAGCACCCCGGATGGTTTGCCCACGTAGACCAGACCGCTGTTGACTATGTCGCCGAGCACGATGTCGCGCGGACGGAAAGGTCCGAGCTGGTTGCTGGGCGTGAGTTCCTTGCGCCTGTCACCGCGCAGATAGTCCAGTCTGTCTGAGCCCAGGTTGTCGATGACGACCGTGGTCGTGTAAGGCATCGTATTCAACGCGGTCTGGTGGGTTGATGCCAGGGCTGACCAGGTAAACGGCATCGGAAGCACCGTCGTTCGTTCTCCGACCGGCGAACCGATGACGATATTTCGCCCAACGCCGTTGTCACTTGCCGTACGGGCCGTCAAAACCTGCCCAGCCTCCCACGTTGCGGTGCTGCCGATAACGAGCGATGTACCGGCAGTATTCAGGGTAAGGGGGTACTTGAGCAAGCGGCCGCTCCAGAAATTGGCAACAGGGTTGAAACGTGCCTGGAAAACAGCCGCAGCCTGGCCGACGGTCAGACGCTGGGTCGAAATGGCTCCGCCTGCGATACTGCCGGTTTCTTCGACCACGCGTGCGAAGACGTCCGAAAGCGAGTCGAGGAATTTAGCGGCATCACTGACAAGAAAGTAGTTTTTGGCATCGCCGTCAGTGCCTTGCCACAAGACATTGGTGCCGCCGGCGTAGGGGTTACCGCTGTTATTGGTGGCGCTGTCGTCAAAGCCACCATACTTCGCGCCCAGATAGAGCTGGCGGGTCCGGCGGAAGTCCACAACATTGCTGGCGCTGTTTTGATTGACATCTATCGAATAACTTGTGATCCGGCCTTTAGGCAGGTCGGTGCGAAAGCTGTGGGTGTTTGCCCAGTAAGCCAGCCCTGCCATATAGTAGGATCCGCCATCCTCACCCGTATCCGTGGTCGACATGGTGCTCAGTTGTGGGTAGAGCGTGTTGCTTGATAAATTTCCTGCAAGCTGGGTTACCCCCTGGCTGTCTGTGTACGTGACTGCAGCGGTGGCGGTCGTATTACTTTCAAAGTTGCCAACCACATTCGTCCAGTAGGGAATGTCCAGCGCAGGATTGGTTGTCGCAGAGCGAACAAAGTCCTGATTGCCAACGATAGTATTTCCTGGAACCGACCGATCGCTGTTTGTGAAGACATCGGCAATCGTCAGGATGCTGTTTCTGAGGCAACCCTTGCCGGTGCCTGTCGTATCGATAAATCCTGCAAAAGGATCTGTCCAGGTCCGGTAGGCAGGAAAGTTCTCCGTGAGAGATTTGTCGCTCGATACCGTTCCAGTCAAGCCACTGATAGCGTCTGCGGTGGGTTGATTGTTGCCCTGAAGATATCGCACTGCCTCGTAATACAACTCGCTCAGCGGATCGAGTACCTTGTAAGAGCCGATCGCATTCGGGTTGAGGGTGCCGAACTTGTTGATGTAATTGATTGCGCCGCTCTGACCGTAGCCCTGGTCGCCGTAAGTGGTGTCTCCGCTTTGCGGGTTAGTGATAAAAACGCCAGTGGTTTTGTCCCATTCAGTCCTGGCATTGGCACCTACCAGATTAAAACTGTTGTCGTAGTCGTTCGGCCCAAGATATTTAAGGGGCGAGCGTAAAACGCCGCCATACCTCGTGCGGCTGTTGTCCTGCAGATAACCCAACACCGAAACCCGCAGGCTATCTGCGTTGACCTGGAATTGCCCCACAGGTTTGTATTTTCCGTTCGGGTAGCGCAGGCAGAGACCGCTCCATTTTCTGGTGACAGGGTCGTAAGTCATGAGCCGGTTGGATGCGGTGCTCGAGTCACAGACAATGTTTCTGACCTCGTAGAAATTTCCCTTGTTGTTTGAGTTTGCTTTGATCAGCTTGCTGCTCTGGGCGTTAGCAACGCCGAAAGGGGCGTCGCAAGTCCGTCCGGTGACGTTGTCCGATTCGTTGGCAAAATACAGCCGATTTCTGCAGTTGTAAATCCACATGCCGTTGGGAAATAGGCCCGATGCCAGCTCGGTCCTTCCGTCTATCTGTGCATGGGGTATAAATTTCTCTGAAAAATAGCTCGCGTTTTTATAAAAATTGTCTGGCAGCCATGCGCGTTCAACGATAGTTGTGCCGCCCGCCTCGTCAACAGTCCGGTTGCCTCCGGTTAAGCCATAACGCATGATGTCGATGGCTGAGGAGGTGGCCCAGTTCATGAAGTTTCCGTCAAACTGGCTACTGGGGCAAGTGGCCGTAAAGGTCCCTTTGTTTGTCTGCCAGTCAAAATAGTTCCCGTTAGAGCCGCTGCTCAAAACAGCGCGGTAACAGGCCTTTGGGTCAAAGTAACCGACATACTCTTTGGTGCTGTCAAACGTGTCCCGGTAAGTTTGGCCTACCGTCGGGAATTCCACCGAGAGAGCCAGCGTGAGGTTGCCTTTGGTTTTGGCGCCGTTCATGTAAAGCGGCTCGGCGGGCAGATTTATCAACGGGGGAAGTACAGGGGCGGTGGTTTGGCTGATTACAACCCCCGCAGTGATTGCGAGCAAGGCTGTCAAAGCGGCAATGCGTAATCCCCAGACTTTTGCTGTTGCGTTTCGGGTGCTGAAAAATACAGTTCGCAGATGCATGATGCTTACTCTTTTCTAAAAATCATTTGCACGACAGCCTGGGTTTCCTTGCGCGGCCCGAACCCCATCGCCGTTACGCGGTAAAGCGTTGCTTGCGAACTGGCATTCAGGCCAGGGGTCGGGTCTGGAATAATTTCAATGATGTAGCGTGGGAGAATTTCGGGTCGTATGCCGCTGCTGCCAGTAGACAGCGTCCTGCCCGTAAATTGGCCGAACTGGACCGTGGTGGCATTGGCGGTTGCGTCAGTGAAGTCAACGGTGCTGGCGTACCAGACCGGCTTTTGCCCTGAGGCTGTAGGCAAGCACAGTCCCAGCGAAGTACCTGTACCGCAACCATCCACGAAGGCGACCGAACTTCCTGTGACGAATGTCGCAACCCGCTGGTTGGCGAAAGTATTGGGGCCCCTGATGTCAAATTCCGCGTCAAGCAAGGCTGCCTCCGCTGCCTGAAATGCTATCTGCGCATCCCGCGCAAAACGGGTGGACTTTTCGGCGAGCAGGGCGATCTGGCTTGCTCCTATGCCCAGAACCGTCACCACAACCAGGAGTATCAGCGTGGTGATCAGTGAAAAGCCACGCTGCCCGGAGCCGAGCCGGCCATGCGGTGCTTTTTGGAGAATTAAATGCTTGTGTTTCATCGTAGCGTGAGGTCGTTACGCAAATGAACGGTAAAGGTGCTTTGAAGTCTGAGCCGACTATCCGCAGCCACGGAGAGGCTGGAGCCCGTGTCAGCCGTGCTGCTGTATAGGGCACCCAGAGGGGCGAAAGTCGCCGTCATAGCCTGCTGGGCAGAGCCTACAGCACCTCTTAGTACAAGGCCCACCCTGACCGCCCGCACCCTTCGCCAATTCTCGCGCGTTGCTGCGTCATTTCCGGTCACAGTCAGTTGGTCGGCGCGAAGCCAGCGGTCGGCGATGGAATCTTGAGCAGATGCTGCAGTGCTGGGCACCGTGGCTGCCGTTACGCCATCGGTACCGTAGAGGATTTGCAGGGATTCAACACCTTCAATGATGGGTGACGGTGCCACCCAAGCCCCAGTGGCGTGGTTGTAATAAGAGCATGACAGCGCTGGCTCCCCGTTGGTTCCGCGGTTGACGTGAAACATGCTCACTGCGCGCTCGTTTAAATCATTGGTCGTCAGGCCTTTTTCGCCCTGACCGGCGCAGTTGATCATGGTGTTGTCCGAGCTGCCCGCGGTAGTCTGTGAATCGACTCCCTGGTAGCGCACCACCAAAATATCGCTGCCGTTTCTACAGGACGTGTCGGTGACTGTGCAGGAGCCCGGTCGGTTGCCATTCGCGATATCGCTGCTGGCGCTGTTGGTGCTCAACAATAGACTGCTTGGAGACTTGTAAACGGCATTGTTCCAGCCGTAGAGGTCGGGCTCTGGATCGGTTGTGCTGCTTAGCGAGGCGGCGGAGCGCAGGGACACGATGTTTGCGCCGAAATCCTGGTAACCCGCCTGGATGATGACACGGGACAGCAGGTCAGTTGCAAACCTTTCCCGGTCGCGCAACTCTGCAGTGGCATCGACTGCCCGGTAGCCCTGCTGACCGAACATCAGAGCGGTGGCACCGATCACAACGACGAACAGGCCGAGGCTAAGGGCGACCAGTAGCTCAATCAGGGTCAGGCCGCTCTGGCGGCGCATGGAGGATGTACGGCGAAGCTGGCTCATTGTGAGCTCCCGGCTGTCAGAGGCACGACCACTACAGGCACGCCCGAGCTGGCTGCGAACGTAAGCGTGCCAGCGGTGTTGTTTCTTGTCCAGCTCATCTTCAACACGGCGACGTCACCGTCATCGGTACAGGCCCAACGCGGCATTCCGGCGCTGTCAAATGGGTTTTTGTCAAAGCATACTTTTACCCTAGGCGTGGGCAGCGCAGCCTGAACCCGACCCTGCCAGTCGGCTACGTCCCAAGTCGCTGCATCCGTAGCGAGCGGACACCCGGTAGTGAAGCAATTGACTGTGAAAGTCGCGACGCTCGATGTCCCCGTCAGCGTGGAGTCAAAGAGGTAAGGATTGTTAGCTGATGTCGTCTGGATAGCTACTGTTTTATTGCCACGCATTTTTTCTGCAAGTTCGCGGGCAAAAGTCGTTGCCACGGCCTGACTTCGAGCCTCTCTATTCGATTGCATGGCGGTCGTTTGCATGCCCACAGCACCCAGCATGCCCAGACTCAGAACCACAATGGCCACCAGAACTTCGACGAGGGAAAACCCAGACTGTGCCGCCGTTAGAGCTCTTGCCGGGGTGGCTGCGTTATGTGGGCTAATAGACTTTTGTTCCATACCGCTAGTCTACGGGCGCTGAATCGAAACCGGCCTGCCGTGTGTCAATCCAGACAAGCCGACTATCGGGCTAATGGGCTTTTTTGAGGCTTCGCCCCCGCCCGATCTGGATTCAAGACAATAACCTGCTAGCGCTGCACCTCATCCACCAGCGCCCGGAACTCGTCAATGTCCTCAAAGCTCCGATAGACACTGGCAAAGCGCACATAAGCCACCTTGTCGAGTTTTTTCAGCTCGCGCATGACGAGTTCGCCCAGCCGGCTGGAGGCCACTTCCCGCAGGCCCAGGTTCAGCAGTTTTTCTTCGATGCGCTCTATGGCGGAATCAATCTGCTCGGTGCTGACGGGCCGCTTGCGCAGGGCCAGGTTCATGGAGCCGAGGATTTTGCTGCGTTTGTACTCGATGCGTCTGCCGTCTTTTTTGACGATGGCCGGAAAGGTCACGTCGGGCCGCTCGTAGGTGGTAAAGCGCTTTTCACACGCGCCGCACTGGCGGCGGCGGCGTATGAAGTCTGCGTCTTCCGAGATACGGGTTTCGACAACCTGCGTCTCTAAATTAGCGCAGAAAGGGCACTTCATTCGGTGTCAGCTGTAAACCGGAAAGCGGCTGGTCAGGGCATGTACCTTGGCCCGCACCGCATCCAGATTGGCTGCGTCGCGTGGGTTATCCAGCACGTCGGCAATCAGGTTGGCGGTGGCTCTGGCTTCTTCGTCCTTGAAGCCGCGCGTCGTCATGGCCGGGGTGCCGATGCGCACGCCGCTGGTCACCATGGGCTTTTCGGGGTCGTTGGGAATGGCGTTTTTGTTGATCGTCATGTGGGCGCTGCCCAGCACGGCCTCGGCTTCCTTGCCGGTGATGCCTTTGGATCGCAAATCGACCAGCATGAGGTGGCTTTCGGTGCGGCCGCTGACGATGCGCAGGCCGCGCTCGATCAGGGTCTGCTGGGACGGGCCCACAT